>CANDSI010000244.1 GCA_947388575.1 uncultured Mycoplasma sp. | reverse complement strand
ATAAGTATATTTTTTAATTCTTCTAACCTCTCTTTAAGTTCTTGATAATCATTGTCACTATAAGTATCAATTAATTTTTGAATAAAGAATTTTCCAGCAGTTCCATGATATTTAGATGTAAGTTTATACATTTGAGAAGCCTCTTTTTCATCTTTAAAAGCTGAACCATATATCTCTATACACCTACTGCTGACCCCTGTTGTAGTCTGTGTTTGTGCTAATGGTTCCTCACCAGTGCTAAGGACAATATTAGTGAAATTAGCAGTTTGAGCCAACCCACCATATTTACTACCACGTATTCTACCTTCTTGGTTTGCTATCATAAATACCATCTTTTCTATGCTACGTTGATTATCAGCAATTTGCCTTTCATCAATAGCAACTGGTAAATCATTATTTAAAGCAAGTAATCTTTCTAAACCTACTTGTGTACTATTATAAGATGTAATTAATTTTTGTGCTTCTCCAAATGCACTTAATACAACATTTAAAAGTGCTGTCTTTCCACTTCTACTAGGTCCATAATTGTAGAGTACTACTGGACGTTCATTGAGTAATTTTAAAAGTGGTGCACTAAATGCTCCAGCTAACATAAATCTAAAAATGTTATTAGTCCTATATTTAGCAAATGAATTTACCCACTCTTCCAATGTACCTTTTTCGTTGTAACCATTTATGAAGTTATTTCTAAAGTCTAAATCTAATTTGATATTGTCATTAAATGGCACAAAATTTTTATTATCTACCCAACCTAAATTACTTACACTATATGAAATAGGTAGGGATTTTCCATTTTCTACTTCAAAGTCAACTATATATTTAGTAAACAATTTTGAATTTAATGGTGTGATTTTAAGACCTAAATTAGATAATTCAATAGGTCTACCATATAAAGTAGTTTTAGAGAATATTTTATGCTCCCAATTGTTGCCCTTTAATATAGATAATTCAAGCTTTTCTTCTTTAGTATCTATATTTTCTATGATACCAGTTGGGATAACAAGACAATTAGAAAGTAATGTTAATTGCATATCTCTATCTTTATCTTCTGCCCAATAATAAACGAATCCATTATCATCTATTATAAAGCCGTATGGAATTATATATTTGTGTATAGTTCCATTAATGTTTAGAGTTATACATTGTACATTAACTCTTTTACCATCAAATGTAATATATTCTACTTCTTCTATACTAAAAGGTGTATCATTTTTTCTTGCTACTTCTGTTACTTCGTTTACTATTTCATTTGAAGTTATTTCATTTTGGTTGCTATTGATAGATTTTTCTTTTTCTACATCTTCTAATGGTAGTGAAGTATTTTCTGTATTATTATTTATTGTCTTTGGAACTTCATTTTTTAAATCTGCAACATTTGGGTTAGATGTAGATTTTTTATTTGTATGTTTAGACATACGGAACCTCCTTTGTGTAAGTTATCAAATACTATCTCGAGACTTCATATAAGATAACTCACAACTTTAAATATTTATTTGTCAATGTACATTGGGTTAGTTGAACAACTTATTGTCAGTATAAATGATTTATGATAAAATTACTTTGTAGCACAAAATATAAAATTAGAATTGCTACACAAAAAGGAAGTGAAAGTATATTGATACCAAATAAAAATGGAATATTAGAATATTCTTTAGAACCACTAGACAGTGATTTTAAAATGATTTTTAAGCAAGAAACAAAAGGAAAAAATAATGATAAATTTTGGAAAGAAACTATTGAATATAAATCAAAAGTAGATGAAAAAGTATATAAATATACTGCAAATTATGGTAATACAATTTTAGAATTAATGAATAATTATGAAGAAATAACAAAAATATTTTGGAAATTTAATAAATATTTTGAAGAAATAGATTATAATGAGTATGATAAAACATTAAAAATATTAAATGAACTAAAAAGAAAATTGTTAAAATATAAATATCTATATGTCATATTTTATTTCCATATAGATATGCTTATTATAAGATTAGAAGAGGAAAGGGAAAAAGTAGTAGAAGGACCACAAGTTAGTTGTTTAGATTTTATAATGTATATAACTTATGAAATAAGTATGGCAAGATTAATTATTGAAAGGTCATATATAAAAATAGAGGGTATAGAGGGAAAGTTTTATTTTAAAAATAAGAAATATACAGATATAAAACAACTAAAATTACCACCAGTGAAAATAATCTATTCACACAAAATAAATTTAGATGGGCAGTACGAAAATAAATATGAGATAGATAAATATTATTATGAAATATATTCACTAAATAATCTAGTTGATGTAAGTTTATACTACATAAATCAAAATGGAAAAGCTATTTTAAAATGTGCTTTCTGCAAAAAGTATTTTATTCCAAGAAGGCATATTATAGTAAAAGATACAGAAAATAAACGTAATGTAGAAAAGATTATTGATGAAAGAACAACAAAGGTATTTTGTAGTAATAGATGCAATGAAGATTTTAAAAGTAAGATACCAATTTCAACTCCAAATGATAATACAATCGTTGCTAAAGATTATGAAGATGCAAGAAAGAATTTAAGAGATAGATTAAGACAAAAAGATAATAGAAGAAAAAAGAAAGGATTAAAAGAACTCAACTTATTAAAGAAATTTGATGAGAAAGAAGAAAAGACAAAAAATGAACTTATTGAAAAATATGGAAAGAATAATAATAGAATAGAATTTGAATTATTAAAATTAATTAGAAAAGAAAATGAAAAGTTAAATAAAAAATAAATATATGATTAGAAAATAAAAGCTACTTATGTTACTAATAAAAATTCAAAATTCATCAGCCATTATTTATAAGAAAAGAGGGAGGAGCTCAATAGAATAAAATATGACCTCCTTTTTAAATTTGTATATTGTATGTATATTGTGTGTATATTACGCAGTAGCTTTAGACAGCTTTTATCAGCTTTT
>CANDSI010000243.1 GCA_947388575.1 uncultured Mycoplasma sp. | reverse complement strand
TGATTTAATGAATTGAAATTTTTGAATTATTAATAAAAAATAAGAGAGGAATGAAAAAAATGAAAGAAAAAACTTTATTAATAATATTAAGCATATTTACATTTTTGACCTTTAGTAAAAACGTAAATGCTTTAGAAACAATTAATAACGAAATGTATTTTAATAGCAATAATGTTGCTATGACGGAAAAGCAAATTGGAAATTTAAGAAATTTAGGTTTTACAGATAACCAAATTGAGTTAATGGATCAAGAAGAATTTGATAATAATAAAGATTTAAATGGTGAAGTTTTAACTGAAACAGTTAAGTATTATAAAACTATAACAATAGAAAATCCCAGAGTTAGTCTTTATTCTTTAGAAAATACACCTATTACTATTAGTAAAGAAATTACAGAAGAAGAATATAATAATTCTGAAAATGCAGTGCAAACTTTTGGATTAGTAGATGGCAAAACTGAAACAGAAATGAAAAAGATGGTTTCAACTATTATAGCTGTTAATGGAAGATTTAGATTAAAAAACACTGTTTATTGGAAAAGTGCTCCTAAAACAAGAAGCTATGATATTATTGGAATAGGTAATGATAGTACTGTTTCTGGAATACCATCAACAAAATATTTTAAAAGAATAGCAGATATTTCTGGTAAGGATTATAGTTATTATGATATGAGTACAACTGGTACTTGGACACAAAAGCCTTCTGGATATGCAGTAACTTTTCAATTACCAATTAATAAAGCTGATGGTGATGTTAAAACTATGGAAATATATATGTATTATGAAGTTGATAAACTTACAACAGCTACAATAAAAACATTGAATGCCTTTGGTGATTATAAGCATTCTAAAGTTACTGTTAGTTCTTCAGTATCAGGTTCAATAGGTATAGGTTCTGGTGGTATTAGTTTGACAACAACTTTAGAAAAAAAGTTTGATAAAATAAGTACTGCACAAGCACAATGGCTTGATATTTACTGGTAAAATAATTAAAAACAAAAAGATAAAATATTACACTTTATCTTTTTTTTAATTATTTAGTTACTAACCTTTTTTATTTATATGTGATATATGAAAAAAATGTAAATAATTATTATTTTTACAGATTTTGTGTTTTTAGCTAGACTGTTTTTTAGTTTTTGGTTTAGCAGATTTTGTGCGTTTATCTATACAGATTTTATGTATTCTGTTTTTGACTTGTGTCTTTTTGTATGGTATCTTGTTTTGTGAAAGGAATATTTTATATGAAAGAAGAAAACTATTACATTGAAATTGAGAATTATATTAAAAGAAATGAAACAAATAAAAGGATAAGAAATCTTGAAGATAATTACGATACTCTAAATAATTATTGGAATATCGGTAAGCTTATAGTTGAAGCTCAAGGTGGAAGTAATAGAGCAAAGTATGGAAATGAGTTAATTAAAGAATGAAGTTTAAATCTTACTCGGAATTATGGCAAAGGTTATGATTATACTAATTTATCTAGATTTAGACAGTTATATATAGCATTTCCAAATCTTGGGCCACTGGCCCAACTATCTTGGACTGTTATTTGTAAACTATTACCGATTAAAGATATGAATAAAAGAAATTATTACATTAATTTGTGTATTGAAAGAAATTTATCTAAAAGACAATTATTAGAAGAAATTAAATCTAAAGCGTATGAAAGATTAGTTAATAAACCTAAACATATTGAATTAGTTTCACTAAAAAAAGAATACTTTACTTTTGAATATATAAAAAGCCCAATAATTATAAAAGTAGATAAAAATAAAATAATTAAAAGTGAAAAAGACTTAGAAGTAACAATATTATCAGAAATAGAATTTGTTTTAATGCAATTTGGTAAAGGTTTTACTTTTGTTGGTAGTCAGTATAAGATTAATAATTATTATATTGATTTATTATTATTTAATATTGAATTAAATTCTTATGTAGTAGTAGAATTAAAGGTGAGAAAATTAAAGCCCGAAGATAAAGTTCAAACTGAAATGTATATGAATTTAGTTAATAATAACTTAAAAAAATCTTTTCATAATAAAACTATTGGGATAATAATTAGTAAAGAACAAGATGAATATATTGCTAATTTTGTTAGAAGTAATAACTTAATACCTTTAGAATATATTATAGAGAACAACTAAAAAAGATGCCTTAATCTTTGGCATCTCCTATAATGCTTAATAAACGTATGAATATATTTATAAAGTCTAAATATAATTCAAATGCGCCATTAATAGCTAATACTTCATTATCAATGTTTTCTTCACTTAATTCTTTAATCTTTTGAATATCATATGCTGTATATCCAAAAAATACTACTAAAGTAATGATTGATACAATTAAATCAAATGTGTCATTACCAATAAATACGTTGATAATTGAACATACTATGACTGCTAATAAACCCATTAATAATATTGTTCCAATATTACTTAAGTCTGTATTTGTTTTATATCCTATCATACCGAATAGCCCAAATACTAAAGCTGCGATTAAGAATACCATCATTACAGAATCTAGTTCAAATAAAACAAAGATACTTGAGAATGTTAAACCAGTTACAAATGAATATAACAAGAAGCATATTTTAGCTGTTGTTGGACTCATTTTTCTTACTCTTATTGAAAAGAATATTACTAATGCAAACTCAGCGATAATAAATACCCAATATAATGAACTATTAAATACTGCATCTAACATTGTATCACTTATTGATACTATATAACCTGTTGCAAATGTAACTAATAACCCAATAAACATCCACAAGAATGATTTTGATAGTAATTTATTCATTTTATCCTCCTTTTTCTATTTATATTATAGCATATTTTATAGTATTCGTAAACTTTACTATTTTAAACATTAAATCTAAAATATACTATGTCACCATCTTGCATTAAATAGTCTTTGCCTTCAAGTCTTAATTTACC
>CANDSI010000242.1 GCA_947388575.1 uncultured Mycoplasma sp. | reverse complement strand
TTATTAAATTTTCACTATTTACAATTCTTCTTATTAAGCTTGTATTTGTACGTATTGCTTCGATAAAACCTTCTTGCGCACCTCTTATTACACTTTCATTTTCAGGAGCAGCAACACTCCTTTTTTCAAAACCTTTAGCATCTATTACAAAAGCTGAATTTATAGTATCTATAAAAAGAGCAGAGTTGCCAGCATTTACTTTAGAAATTACATCTTTAAATTTCTTTTCAGTAGAAACATCATTTTGAGGTACAAGGCATTCTAAAACATAGTTTTCTATGTCAAATTTTTTAACTCTTTTTACAGTAACATTGTTTGTCACTGCAGTACTTACCACTTCATTATCATCATTTGTCATATTTGATGCATTTTTTATCATTAAAGGTTCTATTACGAATTTGTTTATCTGTTCACTATTAATCATACCATCAATAAATAGTAAAAATGCTGAATATTGTTTACCTCTGATATTGATAAAGAACTCACGAATTTTTATATCACTATTTATATCGAAGTGATATTTAGTTTTTATACACTCTTTATTTACAGCAATTGAAGGATAAACGGCTTCTGCTTTTTCTTTCTTAGTCTCTTCATTAGATTTTGGTTCTCTTTTTGCATTTGGAAGTATGAAGTTGTATTCGCTAGGTGCCTTATAAGTTATTAAATTAATAAAATCATCTAAAAATTTCATAGTAATTGTTATTATTTCTCAAAACTTTATAATTATGTATAAAAAGGAATAAAATATTTGAAAATATAATTTTATATTGACAGATGCAATATTATTGTGACACAATAGTTATATAAAATAATACACATTTATAATTATACGAGGAGGCTAGTATGAAAAATAGAAAAAGAATAATAATGTTAATTTTATTAATTGTGTTTAGTATAATAGTAGGAGGAACAGAATCTTATGCTCACTTAGGTGAAAAACATAGGGGAGAAGAGCATTATTATTATTGCGGAGGACATGGTGCACATTTGCATAATAACGGAGTTTGTCCATATAGTGAAGGAGAATATAATGGTAGGAGAGAAAATAATTGGAGTAGCGAGAGTAAAAATCTAATTCAAAAATCAAGCAATAAAAATAACATTAGAATAGATAATACAATTGGATTAAGCCAATTATTAACATGTGCTTTCATCAGTGGTGGAGGATATTTAGGATACAGAAAATTAAAGAAATAGTGAGGTAAAACTATGATAAAATTTACAAAAATGGAAGGTTTGGGCAATGACTATGTATATATAGATTGCACAAAAATGGATGAAAACGAGATAAATCATATAGCAAGTTTAGCTGTGCCTATTAGTGATAGGCATTTTGGAGTGCGGAGGAGATGGCATAATTTTAATTTGCAAAAGTGCAGTAGCAGATTTTGAGATGAGAATGTTTAATCAAGATGGTAGTAGGTCAGAAATGTGTGGAAATGGAATAAGGTGTGTAGGGAAATTTGTGTATGATAAAGGTCTGACAAATAAGACAGAAATAAAAATAGAAACTCTAGCTGGAATAAAAGAACTAAAACTATATGTAGATGATAAAAACAAAGTAAGGGAAGTAACAGTAAATATGGGAAAGCCTATATTAGATGCTAAAAGTATTCCCGTGATTTCAGATGAGGAGCCAGTAAAAAATTTAAAAATAAATGTATTAGATAGAGAATTTATATTTACATGCGTTTCTATGGGAAACCCACATGCAATTACAGTTGTAGATGATGTAGAACATTTTGATGTGGAGAAGTATGGGAAAATACTAGAAGTAGATGAGCATTTTCCTAAGAAAGCAAATATAGAGTTTATACAAATATTAGATAAAAATACTGTAAAAATGAGAGTGTGGGAAAGAGGAACAGGAGAAACTCTTGCTTGTGGTACGGGTGCATCTGCGGTGTGTGTGGCATGTACACTAAATGAGCTTGTAAATGCAAAAGAAGAGGTTACAATAAAGCTTCTTCGGTGGAGAGCTTAAAATAAAATGGGATGAAAATGTGTTTATGACTGGACCAGCGGTAACAGTATTTGAAGGAGCAATTGATTTATAAAAAATATTTCTATAAATTATTGCAATATACGACAATATATTATAAAATTATAAAAAGAATTTGTTTTTATAAAAAATAAAACAAATTAATATATCACAAAATGTAAAAAACTTTTTTTAAAGTATTGCTAAATATGACAAACATTTTAAAATAAAGCTTGTATACTTAAAGAAAAAGTGAGAAAAGGTGGTAAGGATGTTTCAAAATATAACAGAGGAAGAAAAGCAAGAAAAGACAATAGAAGAACAAGAGTGGACAAGCAAGATAAATATAAAAGAGATTTTAAGTAAAGTATTTACAAAACAAAATATACTTGTATATATAATATCATTTATGGTGTCAATGGTAAGCACTGTAAATGGTATTGCTCCATTTGCATTAGCTATATTTGCAGCAACGCTTTCAAATGGACTTCCAGCAGGTGTTGTTTTTGTTTTTTCTTTAATAGGTACATTAATTCGGGATAGGTGGAGGAGAAGCACTTAATTTTATACTTACAGCACTTGTGTTTGTTGGTATGGTACTTATATTTAAACCATGGTATGAAGAAGAATATAAAAGCGAGAGAAGAAGACTTGGAAAATATGTAATATTAAGTGTTATAGCTGTACAAATTGTACAAATACTATTTAGAGGATTTTTACTTTATGATTTGTTTTTAGCTATTACAACAGGTGTTATAACGTACATATTCTATAAAATATTTTCAAATTCCTTGATTACAATAAGTGAATATGGACTAACAAAAGTATTTACAATAGAAGAGGTTGTAGGTGCAAGTCTTATGCTATCAATTGCAGTTACTTCATTTGGGGGGCTTGAGATTTTTGGATTTGAGGTAAAAACTATTCTTTGTATACTTATAGTACTAGTTTTGGGTTG
>CANDSI010000241.1 GCA_947388575.1 uncultured Mycoplasma sp. | reverse complement strand
TAAAAAAGATATTGTATTTTAAAAGTGAAAGAGAAGCCAAAGAAATTATATAATGATACGATATGACTCAAAAATTTAAAAAAATTATAATTTTTTGGTCAGATTTTGTATAGAATTAATAATTCAAAAAAATTATAATAACTATAACAAGTACTTGAAAATAAAATTATGGAAAAGAGGTGATAAGGGATGGAAACACATATTTTTTCGATCATAACTGCGCTAATAAGTGGTATTATAACATATCTAGTGGCTAGGAGTGGAAATAAAAAGGATATCGAAGTATTAAAAATACAAAATACAGCTGATATGGAGAAGTTAATAAATCAACATAAAATAGATGTTGAAGCAATGAAGGAAAAGCATAAGTTAGAACTTGAATTAAAAGAAGTTGAACAAAAATATAAGTTAGAAATATTAAAATTAGAAAACGAAAATGAAATTAAAAAAACTACAGAAATTGCTAATAATGAGTCAGTAAATAGTGCAACAAGTCAAATATTTGGAAGTATTTTTAATAAAGATAGTGTACAAGAACAACTAGATAAGGCAATAAAAGAGGCATTTAATAAACAAAAAGGAGAAAAATAATGGAAGCAATATATGTTGATTTACATATTCATACATCTGAGAATGCAGATAATTTGAATAAAAATTATAATATAGATGAATTAATAAGAAATATAAATAAGAAATCAAATGGAAGACAAGCTCTAATATCATTAACTGATCATAACACTATAAACAAAGATGCGTATTTAAAATTTATCAATAAAAAGGAAGAAAACATAAAGATTATTTTAGGTACAGAATTACATATAAAAAATCATGAAACAAAGCCAGCTTATCACTGTCATATTTATTTTGATCTTAAAAATATTAACGATAAAGAGATAGATAACTTGAATTCAATATTAGATGAACTTTATCCAAAGAAATTAGTAGAAAAAATGGATAATAGTATTCCTAAAATAGATAAAATAATAAATTCTTTTGAAAATTAAGATTTTATATTAATTCCACATGGAGGACAAAATCATGCTACTTTTGAAACATCAATAGACCCTAATTCTACATGTGATGAAACAATAGAAAGAACTATATATTATAATCAAATTGAGGGCTTTTCAGCGAGAAGTAATAAAGGGTTAGAAGGTACTAAGGAATATTTAAAAAAACTAGGGATAGGAAGTTTTGTAAATTTAATTACAGGTTCTGATAATTATAATCCAACAAAATATCCATCAGCTAAATCAGATGAGGCTAGCGAATTTGTTCCTACTTGGATGTACGCTAGTCCAGATTTTAGAGGATTAAAGTTAGCTTTATCTGAAGATAGTAGATTAGAGTATGAAATTAATCCAACCATGGATGATTATAATATAATAAAATCCATAAAATTAAAAAATGAAAAAATAGATATAGATGTTGAATTGACACAAGGTCTAAATGTAATAATAGGAGAATCATCATCAGGTAAGTCATTATTTGTTGATTCTGTGTATAATAGGATTACTAATCAAATAGAAGATTGTGAATATGAAGAAGATTTTGAAATATCAGACATGAAAATAGAAGATGAATTAGGATCGGTGCCATATTACATAGAACAAAATTTTATAGCCAAAGCTATAAGAAATAAAAATGAACTGAATACAATTCCTATCATAAAAGATTTATTCCCAGAAGATGAATATAATCAAAACGCTATAGATGCACAATTATCAGAAATAAAGAAAATCTTGAATAATTTTGTTAAATCTATAAAGAAAGTAGAAACAGCCTATGAAAAAATAAAGAAAATACCAAACATTAATACTCTATTAACTAAAGGAGAGGTAACAGAAAATCATATTCAATTATTAGAAATAAATGATGATTTGGTAGATAAAATAAAATATACAAAGGATGATATGGCAACTGATATAAAGCAAATTAAGGAGATTAAAAAATATGTAAAAAGGAATCCATTATATGCTGGAAATGAAAAAAATTTTGATATTATAATAGATGAACTAACAGAACTGAACAAAAAATATAAATTTGAAGAAAAAATAAGAAAAATTATAAATAAATATACAAAGAAATATGATGTTCAGATAAATACGAGAAATTCAAATAACTCAAGTATTATAAGAAATAGAAAATCATTAATCAAAAATATTGCTTCTTATATTTCTGGAACAAATGAATTTTACGAAGCGCTAAGAGCAATGTTAAGTATAAATTATGAAATAAAGAGTATTGAAAAAGAGTTTGAAGGCAATAAACTATATATAATTAACAATCTAAAAATATCCGAAGAGATTCTTTTAGACACAATAAAGAATTATATTAATACAAAGAAAATTAAAATATTATCATTATCTGATTTAAAACCTAAGGATTTGTTTAAAGGCAATTTCGCAAAATCTAAAATATCAAATTATGAAGATTTTGCAAATAGTATATATAAAGACATATCAAGCAAAAACAAGAAGGTGTATAAGGTTATTGATTATAAAGGAAATGATTTTGAAAAGTTAAGTCCAGGATGGAAGACAGCAATAATATTAGATATAATGTTAAAATATGATGAAGATAATGCACCATTAATAATTGATCAGCCAGAAGATAACTTAGCTAATAGTTACATTAATGATGGATTAATAAAAAGTTTAAAAAGAGCCAAGTTAAATAAACAAATTCTAATAGTATCACATAATGCAACGATTCCTATGTTAGGTGATGCTCAAAATATAATACTATGTAGAAATTTAGGTAATAAAATAAATATTGTTTCAGAAAAGTTAGAAGGAGAAATAGATGGGAAACCAGTGATAGACTATATTGCAGAAATAACAGACGGAGGAAAGAAGGCAATTAAAAAGAGATTTAAAAAATATAATTTCAAAAAATAGGTAGTGTAAAGTAATCTATGAAAAAGTAGATTATGAAAATATTATCT
>CANDSI010000240.1 GCA_947388575.1 uncultured Mycoplasma sp. | reverse complement strand
AAAATGAAGAATCAGAACAAGATATAAGAGAACAGGTAGTTATTCAAGAAGAAATAAAAGAATCTATTAGTGAAGATACTATTATTAATAGTATTAAAAATACTGATGATGAGTATACAACATATCATATTCATATGGTAAGTGATGGAGAGACTGTGGAAACTATTTGTACTATGTATAATTCGAATTTGAATATACTTGGAGAATATAATGAACTTGGAGAGTTAAATGCTGGGGATAAAGTAATTATTCCAGAAAAAAATGAATAATTCTATAGATGAAATAAAACATGAATATAAGCCTTATAGAGTTACAAAAAAGAAAAATGTAACAATATTAGATTCTACTAAAGGCTCTTTTGTTATAAAAAGAAAAAATGATGAAAAAGTTAAAGATGCCTATAATTATTTGATAAGTCGTAATTTTGATTATTTTCCTAAACTTGCTAGTGAAATGCGTAGTGATGTGAATGTTTTTGAATATGTTGAAGATATATCAATGCCTAAAGAACAAAAGGCTAGTGATATGATTGATATTGTTGCACTTTTACATAATAAAACAACCTATTACAAAGAAATAACTGAAGATAAATATAAAGAAATATATGAAGGATTAGATAATAATATAAATTATACAAAAAATTATTATGATAATCTTTATTATAGATTAATAGAAATTACAATTCCAAGTCCTAGTCAGTATTTGCTACTTAGAAATATGTATAAATTATTTGCAGCCTTAGATTTTGCACATCAAGAATTAGAAGATTGGTACGAATTAGTAAAGTCAGAAAAAAAACAACGAGTAGCTTTTATTCACAATAATTTAGAAACAGATCATTTTATTAGAAACTCTAAAGGTTATTTAGTTAGCTGGGAAAAAGCTAAAGTGGATTCGCCAATTTTAGACTTAATTAATTTCTATCAAAAAGAATATATGAATTTAGATTTTGAAACTTTATTTACAAAATATATGAGAAGCTATCCCTTAAATAAAGAAGAACAAAAGTTATTATTTATTGTTCTTAGTATACCTCCTATGATTAAACTAGATGGAAAAGAATATGTAGTTGTAAGCAATATAAGAAAAAAACTAGATTATATTTTTAAAACAGAAAATCTAGTTCAAAAATTAAGAATTACCAACGAGGATAAATAATTCTAAATAATAAAAAGAATAGTAAACTTACTTCTAATAATAATATGAATATATTAAATCTAAAGGGTAATATTAAAGTTATTATAACTTGATAAAATATTAAGATAGATAAAGTAAATATTGCAAGAACTGTAAATATTCCTCCACGTGGGTTTGGTCTTGGACACATAATTATCACCTAATTTATTATATGTGGATATATTTAGATAGTTAAAAAATAAGCTTTGCAAAATTTGTCGGACGAAAAAACTTGACTATTACTCTCAGTAAATATAAAATTATAGAAGTACAGGAAAGTTTTTCTGTACATAAAAGCACTTGACCTAAATCCAAACTCTCTTTTGGCGTAATGCCCTCGTTGGTCAGGTGCTTTTTTATTTGTGTTAATGTTTTGTAAATTAGTTTTACATAATTTGATAATTGTTTATTGGAGGGAATATGTGTTATAATAGACTAGGTGAATAGTATGAAAGATAAGGAGTTTATTAACAAGGCATTTAATAAAGCGATAAAAACTTATATTGAAGCTAAAGAAAAACCTAATAGTTTATTATATAATTCCTTTTTAGTAGTAACTATTCGCATTTTAGCTCTTATTTATGGTAAAACAGATATACTTAATCCTTATTATTTGGATAATAGTGTAGTGTTTTTTCAAAACTTAGGTAAATATGGAGTTGATTCAGCATATTTAGCTTTGTTTAAAGAGGAACTTTTGGCTTTTTATGAATTTGATTTAGAAAATGTTAAAAGAAAAATAAAATTGCAAAATCCTCATTTTAAAAATGTTTTAAAGTATCTTATAGATATGTTTGTAGCTAAAAAGAAAAATGGTAAAGTAAGTTTTAATGAGGAAGAAAAATTTTTGGAACTTATATATACAACGCATACTAAAAATGCATATCGAATTAGTTATGCTTATTTGAATCTTGAAGATGTTATGTATACAGAAAAATATTATTATTCTAAATTAAATGAAATGGATATTACAAGAGAATTAGATTTAGATAAAACTATTAGAACTAAACTTAATTTAGATGCTTTAAATGCAATTGGTGTTAATTTAACTAATTTAGAAAATATGAGTGTTAAAGATATTGAAAAAGCTAAGAATGAAGCTTATAATTATTTTGAGGTTGATCCAAATAGTGCAACTAGTGAAGAGGAATTAACAGAAAAAATTAATTATTATAAAATGTATGGTAAAAAAGTTACTAGTGGTAATGGTTATGTTGATATATTGCTTTTAATGAGTGTTATAGTAACGTCATTTAGTGTACTTGCTATTATAATTTTTAATATAATTTAGGAGGGTTTATGGAAGTAATTACAATTCATAATAAAAAATATCAAGTTATGAATAATTATAAAGATGCGATTAATATCGAAGAATTAGAAAGTAAATTGACTGATTATTTTGATAGTTTTGATTATATTGTAGGTGATATAGCTTATAATAAATTACGTTTAAAAGGATTTAATAGTAAAACTAATAAAAATTTTAAACCAATAAATGATGTTGATAAAGTTAATGAATATATTGCAAAACAATGTGCTTATGGTTGCCGTTGGTTTATGATTAGCGAAGTTAAAGACTTGAAATAAGTAAGTCATTTTGATATAATAAATATTAGTGATAGAGAATAAAAGAATAGAGGGATTGTTATGGCAAAAATAAATGTGATGAAGCCAACAGGAAGTGAGATGCTTTCTTTATTAAGTGCTTTTAAAACAGAAAATCTGACTTATGTTGTTTTTGATAGTGAGAAAGTAGGTTCAATGGGTTTACCTATTATTTATATTTCGA
>CANDSI010000239.1 GCA_947388575.1 uncultured Mycoplasma sp. | reverse complement strand
ATAGTGAGAGCGAAAATCCTTCTCAAAATGATTTTGCTCCATTTTTAAATATAATGAACGAGTGGTATTCCAAAGATACAAGTAATAAAATCAAATCTATATTTTCTTCAAGAATGCAAGAGGGAAAGAGATGTAGTGGCTCAATTCCTTATGGATATTATAGAAAATTAGGAGATAAACAAACATTATATGTTGATCCGATTGCTTCAAAAGTTATTGTGCGTATATTTGAAATGACAGCAAACGGAATGAATGCGTATGAAATAGCAGATATATTAACAGAAGAAAAAGTGCTAACTCCTGCAGCGTTTGCTATGAAATATCATCCAGAACAAATAAGCTATATAGTACCAGAGGGATATTGTAAATGGAAAGCTAGTGCAGTGGTAGTTATTTTAAATAGGCAAGAATATTTAGGACATACAATTTTAAGAAAAACTATTAGTACGAATTTCAAACTTAATAAAAGAAGAAAAGCAACTAAAGAAGAACAATATTTTTTCCCTAATACACACGAGCCTATAATATCACAAGAATTATGGGATAAGGCTCAAAGAAATAGAAGATTTGCACCTCAAACAAGAGATAATGCAGAGATTAGAGAAAAAGCAACATTTCGAGGATTACTTTATTGTTCGGATTGTAATAAAAAACTAATATATAAATATCAGCCCAATAAAGATATATCAACTCTTGGCTATTCCTGTACTGATTATAGAGGAAAAAGAGGAACTTGTACGGCACACTATATCAATAATAATGATTTAAAGGAAATATTACTAGAATATTTAAGGGCTATATCTAAACGAATAATTGAAGATGAAGAATCCTTTATTGAAGAACTAAAATTAAAATGGAATAATAATCAAAATAAAAAGCCTATACAAGATAAAACAGATTTAAGAGTTTTACAACGAAGATTTGAAGAACTAGACAAACTTATTTCTAGTTTGTATGAAAATTATATCAATCAATTACTTCCAGAAAGGCAATATATTTCATTGATGAAAAAGTATGATGAAGAACAAAAAGAAGTTGAAACAAAAATAAAAACTTTAACAGATAATATTAAAAGTGAAAAACAACCTCAAAAAGTTAATGTTAAGAAATTTGTTGAACTAATAAAAAAATATAAAAATCCAACTGAAATAACTCAAGAATTAGTAAGAGAACTTATAGATAAGATTATTGTTTATCAAGCAAAAGGAAAAAAGCTTAATCGTACCCAACAAGTAGATATTTATTTTAATTTTATAGGAAAATATGAACTAGAATATACAAATGAAGAATTGCAAGAAATTCAAAGTAAAAATGAACAAGCTAAAAAAGAAAAAGAGGAATGTGAAAAACAAAGGGAAAAGGAATATCAAAAAGCATACCGACAAAAGAAAAAAGAAGAAGAACTTGCTAAAAATAATGGGCATTTATTTCCAGAAAAAGTTTGTGATGTATGTAATAAGCCATTTTATCCCCAATATGCTAGGCAAAAGTCTTGTAGCGAAGAATGTAAAAAAATTTCTCTAAAAAATACAAGAATGAAATATTATAATGAACACAGAAAAGCAAAAGCACCAGAAGAAAGAAAATGTATAATTTGTGGTAAAACATTTATGCCAGTTAATGCTCAAGAACTATTATGTTCAAAGGAATGTAAAAGAGAAAACAGAAATTTAAAGAAAAAGGAATATTACTATCGAGATAAAGAAAAAATGAAACAACAATGACAACTTCCTAATGCACATTTGAAAAAGCCTATAATATAAAGTAAAATCAAAATTGAAAGGTGGTAATAATTATGGAATTAAAAAATGAATATATTGATGAAAGAACAGGAATAACCTATACAAAACAAGGAGATTATTATTTTCCTAATCTAACAATACAAAAAGATACAAACTTTACTATTGGAAGATATGGAAAAGCACATTTAAGACATATAAAACAATATAATAAACCTTTATATACAGACTTACTACTAGACGGAAGATTAAATAAGTATTTACACTCAATAGATGAAAAATGTAATTCTCTTTTAGAAAGTATAATAACAAAACTAGCTAAACAAGAAAATGTTACAGAAGAATTAAAAGCTAATCATCAATTAGAATGGGTGGCTAGAATGAATAATATTAAGAATAGAGCTGAAGAAATAGTTTATAACGAGTATGTATATAACTAAAAAGAAAAATTGAATATAAATGAAATATATAGCCTTATATCTAATGTAAAAATTGATATAGGCTTTATTTTTTTACTAACTGAAAAGCAATATACTTTTCTTCAGCTAGTAAAAGGAAAGGAGAAAACTTGCAAATGAAAGAATTAGAAACAATAGATGCAGAAACATTATTATATAACCCACTAAAAGAAACAGAGTTTATAGTAGATGAGATAATACCTATTGGATTTCATTTATTTTGTGGAGCGTCTAAAATTGGGAAAAGTTGGCTAATGCTTAAAATATGCTTACAAGTTTCAAAGGGCGAGCCTATATGGGAATTGAAAACAAAAGAAAGTGATGTTTTATATTTATGTTTAGAAGATACATTTGCAAGAATACAAAGCAGACTATTTAAAATAACAGATACAGCAAATAACAGATTACATTTTGCAACATCTACAAGTAAAATCTCAAATGGTCTTATATTACAACTAGAAAGCCATATAAAGCAATTTCCAAATACAAGACTAATAGTTATAGATACATTGCAAAAAATTCGTAATCAAGGAAATGACAACAGTTATTCAAATGATTATGGAGATGTATCAGTTTTAAAAGAATTTGCAGACAAATATAAGATAGCAATTATATTAGTACACCATATAAGAAAACAAGGCGATAATGATGTATTCAATAAAGTTTCTGGAACAAATGGAATAATGGGAAGTAGTGATACAACATTTATACTAGATAAAAAAACACGAACTGAAAGCACAGCCACTTTATATATAACTGGTAGAGATGTAGAATATCAAGAATTT
>CANDSI010000238.1 GCA_947388575.1 uncultured Mycoplasma sp. | reverse complement strand
TACAACATCTAGTCCATCAATCGAATCATAATCTTCTTCACATCTAATTTCATTTTTTGTCATCCAACCTGTATCAGATGCAATTTTATATGCTTCATATCTTTCTTTTAATGAACCCCTTGTAATCTTTTTGGTATCAAATGCAAAATAATAAGAATCTTTTTCAGTTTCTAATAAGAAATGATTATTTAATTCTGTTTCTATTGCACTTATAATTGGCATTACTGCATCCTTGATAGTATCACTATAATTAGAAGAAATATGAAATACATCATTAATATCATCTTTTAAGGTTTTCTTTCGCTCATTCATTTGTAATTCAACTGATGAACTTGCACCCTCTTTGAAATCAATACCATCATTCAATACAATTACATTTTCTTCATTGTTGCCACCATAGTATTTATTCCAAGCATCTTTTAATAATTTAATTTCATCTTTTCCTAATTTCCTAGTAGCAGTAAGAAATCCTTTTTTTGCACCACCCTTTTTTACTAATCCTAATTCATACATTATAGTAGTAAAAGCAGTTTCTATTGAATTTGATATTTCTTCAATGGCACTTGTTCCTTTATAACCACATGTCGTATTTCTTACAATTGTTAAAAAATCATACATTTCATAATCTTTGCCATAAACATTATATTTAACATCTTTAAATATTGGGTCATAATTTGATTGAAATGAAACATAATCAGGTTCAACATATCGCAATGATTTAAAATCATTTCTTTCTTTTTCAATGTAAATATAAGCACCTTTATCAGTAAGATAATCGTATGCTATTGATTTTTTTAAGTTAAATGGATTAAGTAAATCGCCAGTTTGAATATTTAAAATTTTTAATCGTATATCATTTTTAATTTCTTCAACTGCTTCTATACCATTTTCATCAATTACTTTTTTATACATTTTAATTGGTAAGATAGCAACTGAATTTGAAATTCTATCAACTGCACTAGAAATAGCAGGTATTGACAATGCTTTTTCTTTTGTGATTTTTTCGCCTCTTAATAAACTTTTTAAAAGTAAATCTTGGGGTGAGTCATTATTTGCTTCTGATGTGTTTTCATCAGTAACTTCAACATTTTGTGTTTCTTCTCGTTTTAAAAACCTAGTAAATATTGACATTGTGATACCTCCTTTCTATAACACGAAAAAAACAAACATTTCTGTTTGCCTCTCATTTATACTTATCTACTATACATTATATCATTAATAGAGTGTGAAAAGTGTGAAAGTTATGCAACCTGTACAAAAAAGTTTCCATTTTCAAGGAATACTTCTTGTTGTAACAAATAAATACTATTAATAAGTGCTACTACCATATCTATTTTACCATTTGATTTTTTCTTATTAACATATCTATTCATATTTGTATCATATACACATCTAGCATTTTGAAAGTTTATTTCTAATAATTTATTTTCTTCATATTTAAACTTACCATCCATTATTTTTTCATACAATAATTTAGTAGGTGGGTGAAGTGTATCAGAGTGTTGTCTTATTTGAACAGTATTGTATTTTTCATCCCATTTTTGAGCAGATGACAAAGCATTATATCTATCATAACCAATTGCCATAACTGTTACATCATATCTATTTTCTATTGCAAAAACAAAATCTTCTATAACTTTGTAATCAACTGTTCTATCACCACAAGTGATACATTTCATAGCATTTATAAATTCATTATAATTAATTTTTTCAAATTGATTTTTTTCTTCAATTCTGCCCTCCGGTATAAATGATATTGCTTCTGCTAATATTACATCATCATCATTACTTGTCATTGCAACTGAACAGTTATCATTTGACATAGATAAATCGACACCAATATAAACTTCTTTTCCTGCCCACTCAATTTTATCAACTTTACATTTTTGAACTTCTGTTACATCTATAAAACTTTCAGTCCCTGCACCTTGATATATAATATTACAATGCTTGGTTAAAAAGTTTTCTCGTTTACTTTCCATTTCAATTGCTTTATTTCTTTTAGAAATTAAATCTTTATATATTTTCTCAACTTCAATTGCTAATGGGTTAGATTGTAAAATAATGTTATCATCAGTAGTCCAGTTTTTAGTTTCATCAGGTTCATATAGTAAGGCAAACACAGTTTCATCAGGAACAGGTAAAGTATTATCTAATACTTTTTTTGCATAACTTACTTCTGTTTCCATAGGATTATCAACAGTTGGATATTTAGTTGATATAATGAAACCTAACTTATTTATAACTAATAACTGCCCTGACCTCATCGCTTCTATTGGATAATCACTTGGCAATGCTCCTACTTCATCAGCAACAAATACATTTGGCTCTTTTCCATCCATTCTATCTTTAGAATAATTTAATGGGGTATATATTGATTCTGTTAGAGTATGCCTTATACAATCTCTTAATATCTTAAACTCACCATCTTCAAAAACTTCTGTATTGGCTTTTATAAGTGGTTCTAATGCTTTTTTAATTTCTTTTGCCAAAGCACCATCTGGAGCAACTGAATAAAATTGTGAGTATCTAGGTTCTAAATAAAATAATAATAAAACCATAAGTGCAACTATAAAGGTTTTACCATTCTTTCTGCATATTTCTAATATGATTGTTTCATATCTTCTTCTTGTTTTATCATCACGATAAACTGTACATAAACTAGCAACAATTATTAACCATTGATATCCTGCAAGTGCATCATAAATTCTTTTTCCAACTTTGATACCTTTCGCCATTACCAATATTTTAAGTATCTTATCAATTTTTTTAATTCTACTAACATTTATAACATACTTGCTAGATTTATCATCTGCGATATCTAAAAATATCTTACATTGCTTTTTTACATATTTAGGAGGTATAAATTTCTTTTCACCATTTAATTCAAAAAATAATGGTGGTGGCTTTATTGTTCCATCAACTATCTGTTTTGCATAAATATAACTTGGATGATTCTCTAAAATATTATTCTTCATTGTCATCATCT
>CANDSI010000237.1 GCA_947388575.1 uncultured Mycoplasma sp. | reverse complement strand
TACTCCTT
The DNA here is from genome assembly GCA_947388575.1 of uncultured Mycoplasma sp. The sequence goes on along the minus strand of CANDSI010000237.1, from coordinate 3,015 downwards.
TAATCGTTATTAATTATATATGATATATATGCAGTAAATATTTAAGAATTACATGTTATTTTGGCTTTTAATAATTAGAAAAATAGTATATAATTATATATGTGATGGGTTCTTATTAATTAGGAGTTGATAGTATGAATGATGATATTAAATTTAAAACTTTACCAGAATTATATAAAAGAATTTTACCAGCTTTAAAAAGTAAGAAAAAAGAATTAAAGTTTAAAGGCTTAACTTATATTCATGAAGAGGATATATGGAATTTTTTAAAGGAATTTAAATGGATTGGTTCTAAAAATTTAGATTTAGGGACAATTGTTAATGATATATTTGATATAAATGAAAATCAGCTTAATGAATATGTTAAAGAAGAATTAATGAAACATCATAGAAAAATTAATAATGAAGAAATTTAATATTATTTTTAAATAATAGAGGGATATATATGGAAATTAAAGAAGATATTATAACTTTTGAAGAGTTATATGAAAAAATTAAATTAAATATTCAGGATACAAATGAATTATTAAAAATTAAAGAGGCTTATCAATTTGCTTTAGAACATCATAAAGGTATGAAACGTCTTACAGGAGAAGATTTTATAACTCATCCTTTGCAAGTAACTAATATAGTTAATGAATTAAATGTTGATGCGATTACTATAGAAGCAGCATTGTTACATGAAATTCTTAATAATAGCAATATTGAATTAGAAGAATTAAAAGATAAGTTTGGTGATACTGTAGCAACTATAGTGGATTCGGTTACTAAAATAAATAAATTGGAACTTACAGATGATAGTGAGTCAAGTGCTATATATTTAAGAAAAGTTTTAGTGGGACTTGCTACTGATGTTAGAGTTCTATTTATTAAACTGGCAGATAGACTTCATAATATGCGAACTAATTATGCGATTAATCCTAAGAAACAAAAACAGAAAGCTTATGAAACGCAAGCGGTATTAATACCTATTGCGCATCGATTAGGAATAAATTCTATTAAAAGTGAATTAGAAGATTTGTGTCTTTATTATACTAAACCAGATGTTTACCAAGATATATTAGATAAGTTAAATGATACTAGAAAAGAACTTAATGATTCTTTAAATGAAATGAAAGATAGTATAACAAATATTTTAACGGATCAAGGGTTAAAGTTTAAAATAAAGGGGCGGGTTAAAAGCGTGCACTCTTTATATAATAAACTTGCTAATGGAAAAAAATGGAATGAGATATATGATATTTTAGCGCTTAGAGTTATTTTAGAAGAAGTAAGTGATTGTTATATGGCAGTTGGTCTTGTTCATGCTAAATATAGACCTATACCTAAAAGATTTAAAGATTATATTGCTATGCCTAAATCTAATATGTATCAAAGTTTACATACTACTGTTTTTGGTGTTGATGGTCATTTATTTGAAATTCAATTTAGAACTTATGAAATGGATGAGTTCGCAGAAAAAGGTATGGCATCTCATTGGTCTTATAAAGAACATGGTACTAAAAAAGTACAGAATATCATGGAACAAAAACTAGAAATGTTTCGTAATTTAATTGAAACAAGTGAAGAACTTGATGATAGCGATTTTGAAGCTTCAGTTAGTAGTGAAATGCTTTCAGAAATGATTTATGTATTTACACCTAAGGGAGATGTTATTGAACTTCCTAGGGGTGCAACTCCAATAGATTTTGCATATCGCATTCATTCTGATATTGGAGATAAGACAGTTGGCGCTATAGTAAATGATGCTATTGTCCCAATAAATCATGAACTTGATAATAATGATATTGTGAAGATAAAAACTAGTAGTACAGGAACACCTAATAAAGATTGGTTAGCTTTCGTTAAAACTACACAAGCTAAAAATAAAATTAAATCATATTTTAGTAAACAAGAGCGCACTTTAATGATAGAGAAAGGCAAAGATATTTTAGAAAAAGAATTGCGAAAAAGAAAATTATCTTTTAATGATATTATGAGTGAAGATAACATTAAGAAAATACAAAGTGATTTAAAACTTAATGATTTAGAAGAAATATATTTATCGATAGGTACACTTCGTTTTACAGCAGGATATATAATTAGTTTAACAACTGATACTAAAGAGAGTATAGAGGATGCTTTAATTGAAAAGGTAAGTAGAACTTCTTTAGGCGAAAAGAATTATAAAAATGATATAATAGTCGCTGGTATTGGAGATTTGTTAGTTCACATTGCTAAATGTTGTAAACCTGTTAAAGGTGATGAAATAGTGGGTTTTATCACAAAAGGTCAAGGAATAACAGTTCACAATAAGAAGTGTTCTAATGTTAAACAAAATGAAGAGCGAATGATAGAAGTTTCTTGGAATATGGAAAGTGACTCTACTTATCTTGCGGATTTAATAATTGAAACGGATCATTCTAAAAACTATTTGACAGACATAATTGCTATATTTACGAAAAGAAATATTTATGTAGATGCTTTTAAAACTAAAGAATATGAAAATAGCTATATTTATGAAATAACTTTAAAAGTTAAAGAAAAAGAAGAAATAGAAAAAATTATTTTTGATTTAGAAATGAATCAATATGTAATAAACGTTAGGAGAAATAAATAATGAGAGTAATAATCCAAAGAAGTAAAGATAGTTATGTTAGTGTTGAGGGGAAAACTACAGGTAGTATTAATTCAGGAATGGTAATACTTGTAGGTTTTACCTCTGGAGACAACGATATAGTTATTGATAAAATGATTAATAAAATATTAAAACTTCGTATTTTTGATGATGAAAATGGAGTTATGAATTTAGATATAACTCAAGTTAATGGTGAAATACTCTCAATTAGCCAATTTACTTTGTATGCAAATACTAAAAAGGGTAATAGACCTTCTTATATTGATGCTTTAAATGGAGAAGAAGCAATAAAATTATATGAATTATTTAATAAGAAATTAAGTGAATATGTTCATGTTGAAACTGGGATATTTGGGGCTGATATGGATGTTTATATTAGAAATGATGGTCCAGTTACA
>CANDSI010000236.1 GCA_947388575.1 uncultured Mycoplasma sp. | reverse complement strand
AGAGTTTGGACGAATTTTAAATGATTTTAATCATTTAATAATTCTTTTTTTATTTGGTGTTACATTTACTTTTAGTAGTATAAGTGTTATACTAATATTATCTTAAAGAGGTGATATAATGAAAAAGAAAAAATTAAAAATAAATAAAAAATATTTAGTTATGTTATGTATAATTGGTGTTTTACTTATTGGTTGTATTACTCTTGGTGTAGTGATGGGTAATCCAGAAAAAAGAAGTATTTTTAATACTGAAAAAGATAATAATGATAAAAATGAAGAAGAACCTATTGTGCCTAAAGTACAAGTTGTTGACGTTAATAGTAAATCGAGACCTTATGCTGTAATGATAAATAATCTTGGAACTGCAAGACCCTATCATACTGGTTTACAAGATGCTTATTTGGTTTATGAATTAGTTGTTGAAGGTGGTATTACAAGATATTTGGCATTATTTAAAGATAAACCTCTTGAAGTAGTTGGTAATGTTCGAAGCTCTAGACATTATTATTTAGATTATGCTTTGGAAAATGATGCTTATTATGTACACTGGGGATGGAGTCCGCAAGCTCAAAGTGATATATCTAGTTTAAAAATTAATAATTTAAATGGATTATATGATGCTAAACCTTATTTCTTTAGACAAAATTTACCTGTTAGTACAGAACATACTGCTTTTGTTAATTTAAAAGAAATGCAAACCTTAGTTAAGAAAAAAGGTTATAGAACAGAAACTAATAAAGATTTATTACTTAATTATAGTCCTACTAATATTGATTTAGAAAAACATACTGATAAAAAAGAAGCTACTAATGTTGATATTAAAAATTCTAAAGGCTTTACAACTAGTTATGTTTATGATACTAGTATTAATTCTTATAAACAATATGTTAATGATAAAGAACATAAAGATTATGAGACTAAAAAACAGTATACGGTAAAAAATATAATTGTTTATCAAGTAAAATATAATAGTATTGATTCTTATGGAAGACAAGATATTGAAAATACTGGTAAAGGTGATGGCTATTTTATAACTAATGGTGAAGCTATTCCAATTACTTGGGAAAAGAAATCAAGAGAAGCACAAACTGTTTATCGTTATAAAGATGGAACAGAAATTGTAGTTAATGATGGTAATACTTGGATTCATATTGTACCAACTAGTGGTAATATAAATATATCTTAGTAATAAGTTTTAAGAATAAGGAGGAGTTTTATGGAAACATTTATAGATTTTTTGATAAATAACTATTTATGGTTTTTAATAATATTTTTAATAATAATTTTTGCCTTAATAGGCTATTTGGTGGATTCAGTAACACCTAAAAATAAATCAAAAATGAAAAATATGCAAAAAAATGTTTCTTATGATAAAAAGGTTCATCCTTCTGTTGAGGTTTATACTAATGAAGAATTTGATGATCCTTTAATACATTAAATACTGCTTTATAAGTAGTATTTTCTCTTATAGAAAGGATTAACTAATGAGTGTTATTGTAGTACAAGAATTAATTCAGTATTTAAATGAAATCTTTCCTAATATTCATTATAGATTTACTCAACCTTATTCTTATTATAGAGATGCTTGTTCTTATTATTTATTTGGACATTGTGCATCTTTTGCTAGAATTTTAAACGCTATTTTTCCTAATAATTCTGAGTTATATGTTTCAAGTTCTCATGTTTTAGTAAAAATTGATAACTATTTTTATGATGTATGTGGTTTAGTAGTTGATGTTAAACTTAGTGATTATCGCTATTCAGAAATAGATGATTATTATATGAATACTATTCTTAATAAAGAAGATGATTTAGAACAAAAATTAGAGGATATATTAATTCAGTTAGGAAAGACTAAACTTTATGATTTAATGGAGTTACATACAGAATCTTTAAATTATTAATATACTTTTTGATTTACAAAATGGTTTTAATTCGTTATAATTATTAAGGAGGTAATTATTATGGAATTAAAAGGTTCTAAAACTGAAGCTAATTTAATGGCTGCTTTTGCTGGAGAATCACAAGCTAGAAATAAGTATACTTATTATGCTTCTCAAGCTAAAAAAGATGGTTATGAGCAAATAGCTGCTATTTTTCTAGAAACCGCTGACAATGAAAAAGAACATGCTAAAATGTGGTTTAAAGAATTACATGGAGGTAAAGTACCTGATACTTTAACTAATTTAAAAGATGCTGCAAGTGGTGAAAATTATGAATGGACAGAAATGTACAAAGAATTTGCAGAAACAGCTAAAGAAGAAGGTTTTGATCGTATAGCAAAACTTTTTGAAGAAGTTGGCAAAATAGAAAAACATCATGAAGAAAGATACATGAAATTAGTAGGTAATATTAACGATGATTTAGTATTTAAACGTGGTGAAGAAACAGTTTGGATTTGTAGAAACTGTGGATATGTTTATGTAGGAGAAAATGCTCCAACTGTATGTCCTGTTTGTGCTCATCCACAAAGTTTTATGGAACTTAAAGCAGAGAACTATTAATTAGTTCTTTTTTTGACTTTTTTATTAAATTATGTTATCATATATTCTGAATTTTGGGGGTTAATATGAGAATTGAAGATATTTTAAATATAATTTTTAATGAATTATATGATTCAATCAAACTAGATCCATATTTTATAAAATTAAAAGATATTATTTTAAAAGAAGCTAAAGGGAACTTTTTATCTTTTAAAGTTCAAAAAAGAATTTTTGATAAATTAGATGATGGTTTAAAAAATATTGTGTCAGTTTCACATGAATCAGATGTTATTCTTAGATATGCACTTGATATTCCAGAAGGAATTTTATTTTTTACAATTAAATATGTTGATAATCTTTTATTTATAGAATTAAAAAAAGATTTGGAAACAGAGATAACAGGAACTGTTTATACTAAATTTCCTACACTTTCAAGAGTTGAAACAATTAGAGTTATAAAAAATCGTGGTTTTTATGAGGATTATGAATGCAATATTTATTATTACGATAAAGATTTTCATTTAGTTTCGGGAGCTAGTGAA
>CANDSI010000235.1 GCA_947388575.1 uncultured Mycoplasma sp. | reverse complement strand
TATACATTTTGTTTCTTGATTATGAAAATGGAATTTACTTTTTCATTTCACGTTCTTAACTCTTCCCATATTCAAATTATTTAATATTTCTTTTAGTCTATTTTCAAAATCAACCACGCCATCATTATTTAAAATATAATAATCTGCATATGCAATAGGACCACCTTTAGCAAGATTTTCTATTTCCGAAATATCTCTATGCATAGCCTCTTCATTAGTAAAGGGTCTTACATCTCTTTTAGCTAACCTTTCATAACGAATAAATTTATCTGCAATAACGCAAATAACTGTTATGGCATCACCAAATTCATCTTTTAATATTTTAAGTTCATCCCAAGAATACAGACCATCAAGTACCACATTCGACTCTTCTGATAGTTTCTTAATTTTAGGCAAAAGTAGTTGGGCATAAGCACCCATGCCCAGTTCACTTCTAAGTTTCTCTCTCAACATTTTTTCATTTAAAGGTGTAACTTCTAATCCTTCCTCTTTTAATTTTTCCATTGTAACTCCACCAAAATAAACTTTCTGATAACCAATATTTTCTAAAAATTCACAAGCAACAGACTTACCTACTCCACACATTCCTACAATCGCAATAATTTTATTCATACTTCCACCATCCTTAAACCTATTATATCAAACAAAACCAAAATAAAAAAGATTAATTAGCTTAATCTTTCTTTAACAAGCTTACTAACTAAAGACATATCTGCATTAGTTATTTTTGCATTTAATTCCTTCATAATCAATCCCATGTCTTTCATACTAGTTGGTTTAACTAAATCAAATACTTCATCAATAGCTTTTATTATTTCTTCTTCAGTCATTTCTGCAGGCAAATAAACATTTAAAATTGCAACTTCTTTTTCTAAAGACTCCACTTCATCTTGCTTATCATATTTTTGATATTCCACAATACTATCTTTTCTGGTTTTAACTTGTTTTTTTATTACTTTTATTACTTCCTCATCAGTTAATTCATGATCTTTACTTACAGCCTTAGCTTCTAAAAGTAAAGCACTTTTTAACATTCTCAATACTGATAATTTAAACTTATCACCGTTTTTCATAGCTTCTTTTAAATCTTCAGATATTTTATTATTCATTATAATCACCCTTAATAATTTTTATGCTTTCTCGCATTTCTCATTTGTTCTTTCTTTTCATTTCTTCTACGAACGCCTGGTTTCTCATAATGTTTTTTCTTTTTTAACTCAGAAGGGACACCGCTACGGGCGAATTTAGTCTTAAACTTTTTGATTGCGCCATCAACGTTTCCATTTTGAACTACTACTTTAGTCATTTATAAATCCCTCCCTTCATTTATCAATGTATAGTATAACACCAAAAAAATCTAATTACAAGTAAATTAAATAGTTTTTTTCACGATTTTTTAAGAGTTTTCACTATAATCAACTATCTCAATATGATAATCTTGAAGTTTAATTTTAATATCATTTTTAAGAGCATTTAAAAACTTTTGTTTATAGGTATTTATCATTAAAGTAGTAAGCATCATCAAGATAAAAACTACAAAGAAAGAATAAACCATATACATTGAAGCAAACCCTCTCTTTTTCAAAACTATCAACTCCTTTTAAAATTATAGCAAAAAAGAGTTTAATTTAAAACCCTTTTTCATTTATTAGCAATAATTTTTAGTTTTGCCTCTACGAAGCGTAGAGCCAATCTTTCTTCCAAAATCAAAGATTGTTTTAAAAGCAGATATAACAGCATTTACAAGCGCTGCACTTACTCCACCATAAACTTTTTGAAGTTCTATATTATCTAATTTCATTAGCACTTCTCTGGATGGATATATCCATAAATTACAGACCCAATAAATGTTAATCCAGCTGCAATACCAAGTCCTAAGAACTTAAGAACAGTCCATCCTCCTCCTGTAATATTAGATAATTCATTAATACTAATATTTCTCATTATTTAATACCTCCAAAAACAACCTTAAATTTTTTTATAACATTAACCATACTAATAAATAAACTTGTAAAAGTAGTAACTATATTACCACCAACACAAGCTATTAATTCATTTTTACTTAATTTTCCCATTCTATCTACATCCTTTCTAAAAAATTGAATTAATAATTTTTTTTAATAATCTTTGTTTATTATAACAAAAATTAAGCTCAACAATTTCTTTATCTTCCAAACCATATATATTAGTAAAAGTATATAAATAATAACTGATTACATTTTTTTCATCTATCTCTATAGTTTTAGATAAGATGTTAGGTTTTATATATTTCTTGTTAAATTTAATTTTTTGAATATCTATATTTGTAGGAACAGCCACAATTATTTTGCAATTTTCACTACAATTTACATATCCTCGAGCCAAATAGTGATCATAAACTTCTACTTTTAAAGATATAACTAAAACAACTAATAAAAGAAGAATAAACATAATTGAAACAAGAAATAAATTTTTAGGTTTTTTTCTTAAAAATGCTTGTTTATTCTGAAATAAGTTTTCCATTTAACTCACCCATATCTAAAATTTTTGTAAACTTACTACTCACATCTTTATGAGAAACATAAATAAGTGTACTGGTAGGATAATGTTTTTTAATATCCTCTATAATATCTAACTCTAAATCAAAATTCACTTCACTCAAAGCTTCATCTAAAATGAGTATTTTTGCAGACTTTAAAAGACCTCTAGCAAGTATTATTCTTTGTAGTTCACCACCACTTAAATTATTTTGCATTGCATTAATGATCGAATCATATCTATTTGGTCTTTTTTCAACTATAGATTCTATTCTACAAACTTCCACTACTTTTTTAAAATCTTCATCCTTCACTTTTCGAAAACATAGAATGTTATCTCTAATTGTTCCTGTAATAAGTTTTTCATTTTGACCCACATAAAGTATATTTTTTAAAGTAGTGCCTAAACTATAATCTGCCTCATTTATTCCCCCGATTTTTATTGTCCCATTAATATCTTTAGGATAAGCAAGCATATTACATATAGTACTCTTACCACTGCCACTTGGG
>CANDSI010000234.1 GCA_947388575.1 uncultured Mycoplasma sp. | reverse complement strand
AATTTTTAGGGCTCATGTTTAAAAAATTTTGGGACATTTTCAAATTTCATTGACACTATTTTTTTAAATTTTATCATTAATTTTTGATATTTTTTATTTGTTTAATTCTTTTATGATTTCATCTACGTCAATTCCATGTACTGCACACGCTTCTTCTATTGTTTCTCCTTGAGAAGCTGGACATCCTAAACAATGCATCCCTGCTTCTAATAATACATCTGCTTTTTCTGGTGCTTTTTCTAGTAATTCACCTATTGTCATATCCTTTTTTATTTCCATTTTTCTCTTTCCTTTCTATCCTTTTTAGTTTTACTTAAAATATTTTAACACAAATTTTCAAAAATGTATAGACAAATTCATTTTTTTGTTGTATTATTATGAACACTACTAAAAAATTAAAGGTGGTGATTGCTATAGATTTTTTAGTAAATTTGTTCTTTATATCGCTTATTATTAATACTTTCATTGTTTTTTATTCTTTATATTCAATAATTGATATAATATTCTTTAGAACTTCACTAAAATCAAAATTCAATATTTCAATCTAATTTAAGGAGGTCTTTATGTTTGCAGACACATTTGTAAGAAGATTGCTTTTTAATTTCGCATTCATTTTTGTATTTCTATCTATTTATATCACTTTATTTTATCCTGTTTACACTTCAAATGAGATTATGATTAATTTTGCAGTTAACCCTTTTAATATTTGCGAAAGATATCCTGACACTTGGGAAAAGCTGAAACTGCTTTACATTCCAATTTCTAGCATATCTACATTAATTATTACTAATCTTATTTATTCCTCACTTTTTACTAAAAAGAAGCAAAAACAGAAAACCAAATCAAAAAGTATTTCTTCAAATAATTTATCTCTTTTTATCTCAAAAGATAACTCTGGAAGTCCCATTATTTTACCTGAAGCAAGTTTATATCAAAATATTTTAATTACTGGTACAATTGGCTCTGGCAAAACAAGTTCTGCAATGTACCCATTTACTAGGCAACTTGTAAAATATAAATATTCTGATGAAAATTTAAAACTTGGAATGTTGATACTGGATGTAAAAGGCAATTATTATTCACAAGTAAAAAAGTACGTAGATTATTACAGAAGACAGCAAGACTTAATTATTATTGAACTTCGGTGGAAATATCAAATACAATCCTTTAGATAAGCCTAACCTTAAACCAGCTATGTTAGCAAATCGTTTAAAAACAATCCTAAAACTATTTTCTAAAAACAATAGCGAAGATTATTGGTTAGATAAAGCAGAACAAGTCTTAACGGAATGTATTAAGTTTTGTAGGTTATATAATAATGGATATGTTACCTTTTTAGAACTTCATAAACTAATTACCATTCCTGATTATTACACAAGCAAAATTTCTCTTATGCGTTCTAAATTTCTTTCTGGAAAACTCTCTTCTTCTAATGTTCATGATTTACTTTCTTCTATTGAGTTCTTTGAAAAAGAATTTAATAACTTAGATACAAGAACTTCTAGTATTCTAAAATCAGAAATTACTAGAATAACAGGCACCTTTATCTCAGATTATGAAATCCAAAACACTTTTTGTCCAACAAAAGAAGAATTAAACTTCTTTGGGTTTGAAGAAATGATAGAAAAAGGAAAAATCATTGTTTTAAACATGAATATTGCTGAATACAAAAACTTATCTAAAATAATTGCAGCATATCTAAAGCTAGATTTTCAAACAGAAGTAATGGCAAGACTTGCAAAACATGAAAATTCCATTAGAAGTGTATGCTTTATAAGTGATGAATATCATGAATATGTAACAGATACTGATGCAGATTTTTTTGCACAATCCAGAGAAGCAAAATGTATTAACATCGTTGCAACTCAAAGCTATACTTCTCTTTTGAATTCTATCAATAACCAATATACTGTAAAAGTTATTATTCAAAACCTGATAAACAAGTTTTGGTTTAGAACTGATGATACCTTTACAATCGAAGACGCTCAAAAACAACTTGGAAAAGAAGATAAACAAAAATTTTCAAAAAGTATTTCTGAAAGTTCTAAAGATCCGAAAATCATTTCTTTATCTAGCATATTTTATTTTCGATACAAATTTCTTTACACAAAGACTAAATACCTTTTCTTGCCTAGCATTTTTGTCTACTGGAAAAAGTATTATTCCACCACAAAAAATCGATTTAACCCCATACTTTATAATCGATAAAGACATGTAATTTATTATATTTTAAAGGAGATGTTTCATATGAAAAAATTTTTTAACTATACATTTTTTATATTATTCATAGCAATTGCTATTCTATTTGCTTTTAGCTTTCCAGTTTATGGTGCCTATCCAAAATTAATCAATAAACTTATTTCTGCATTTGAAAATATCAAAAGCTATATTATAGCAATAGCAACACCTATTGCTGCTGTCGCCATTGGATCTGGTTTCTTAATTCAAAAGTTTAGTTTAGGAGATGAAGAAAGAATTAGGACTGGTAAAAAGCTTATTAGAACTTCTATCATCTCTTATACCTTTATTCTAGTTCTAGACTTACTTATCAATTTAATTGAAACTTTAATAAAATAATTCTTACGGGAGGTGCACTTTTGAACCCTACATCTAATACAATCTTATCTACAATAAATGAACTTTTTGGCTCTTTATTTTCTTCTATTGATAGTTCTATATATTCTGCTTTAGATGAAATCGCTTTTATTGATACTGGTATTTTAAATTCTACTTACTTTGAAAAACTACTTGGAACCTCTGCTAATAATGGCATATTACTAATTGCTAACGCTCTGCTTATCGGTTTTATTTTATATTATGCTGTTAAACACTTGCTTTCTAGTTTTGCAATTGTGGAAGCTCAAAATCCATATCAGTTTATACTTAAACTTATTTTAGTTGGTATACTCATGAATTCTAGCTTTTTCTTATGCGAGCAAATAGTTAACCTAAATAATTTATTGTCAACTGCAATTCGTGATGTTGGTCATAATCTTTTACATGCTGATATTTGTTTTTCTAAGCTTATAGATGTATCCAA
>CANDSI010000233.1 GCA_947388575.1 uncultured Mycoplasma sp. | reverse complement strand
TAATATTAATAAAGTAAAAGGTAATAATAGTTTTACTAAATTTGTAATCGAAGCAGTTAAATATGCAATAGATAATATGGAAGATGAATAATATCTTCTTTTTTCTTTGTCAAAATATGTTCTATTTTGTCGCGGATAAGTCAAATCTTACCTTAAAAAAGGTTATGACTTGCTTTTTAGAAATTTTAGTGATTTAATAAATTTACAAGCGAAGAAAAAATAAATAAGAAAGGGAAAAAATATGAGTATATTGAAAGTAAAAGATTTAAATAAAAAATTTGGTAAAAAAGAAGTATTGAAAAGTGTTAGCTTTGAAATAAATGAAGGAGATATATTAGCATTTATAGGTCCTAATGGAGCTGGAAAAACTACAACAATTAAGTGTATTTTAGGCTTACAAAGATTAACTAAAGGTAGTATTGCGATAAATGGTTATGATATAAAAAAGAATTTTGTTAAAGCTATAGAAAAAACTGGATGTATAGTAGAATCGCCTGATGTTTATATGTATTTAACAGGCTATGAAAACTTAAAATTACAGGCCAGTTTATATGCTAATATAAAAGAAGATAGCTTAACAAATATAATTAGACTTGTTGGTTTAGAAAATAGAATTTATGATAAAGTAAGTAAATATTCTTTAGGAATGAGACAACGTTTAGGAATTGCAATATCTTTAGTAAATAATCCTAATTTATTAATATTAGATGAACCTACTAATGGATTAGACCCTGAAGGAATAAAAGAACTACGAGAATTATTATTAAAACTATCTAAAAGAGGAATGGGAATACTAATATCTAGTCATAACTTAAGTGAATTAGAAAGTTTTTGTAATAAAGTTTGTATTATATCAAAAGGTGAAATAATTGAGGAAAATAGTATTTCTAAGATAAAAGAAGTTGATGAGAATAAATATATTATTAAATTAAATGATACTAAAAAAACAAAAAAATTATTAAATTGTAATGATAAAATAGTAGATGATAATTATATTGAAGTAATAAAAGACGAAAAAGAAATCGCTGAGTTTATTAAAGTTTTAGTAAATAATAATCTTGATATATATGAAGTTAAAAAAGAGGTATTAACTCTTGAAGAAGCTTTCATGAATAGAGCAGGAGGTAAAAAAATTGATTAGATTAATAAAAGCAGAATTAAAGAAAATATTTTGTAAAAAAAGTTTTTATATCGTTACTATTTTATTTATATTATATGCAATTTTAACAAATGTAGTTTATAAAGAAATGAATGTTTATAATATAGATAATGAGCGATTAGATATTACAGAAGCTGAAAACACCAATAGTAATTTAGATCTTAATAATCCTGATGATTTATTAATGTATGTAGCGAATTTAACAACTATTGAAATTGGCAAAATAGATATTAATAGTAAAACTAGCAATCAAATATATTTAAATCATAACTATTTATATCCAGTAGTAGAAAGGTTAAATGAAAGTAAATTCATATTAAAAGATGAAGAAAAAACTAAAGAATTAGAAAAAGAAAAAAATGATATTATGGCTAAAATATCTGCTGATGATTACAAATATTTTATTAATAAAAATATTGAAGAATTAAAAGAAAAAATAAATACTACAACGGACGATGAAACAAAAGAAAGATTAAATATCAGAATTAATTTAGCTGAATATCGTTTAAAGAATAATATATCTTTTGACTCTAATAATTATTTAAATAATGCTATAATAAATATCGAAACTGACTTAGTAGAGTATCGAAACTTAAAAGCAAAAAAGAATTTAACAACCGATGAAAAAGAAAGATTACAAAATTTAGACAGCATGTTTTTAAAAAATAAATATATCTTAGAGGAGCAAATTGATATAAATAATACTAGTACAATAAGATATATTTTAAGTAATTTTAACAGTGAATTTCAAATATTTATTTTAATATATATTGTAATGATATGTGGTTCAATAGTTAGTGAAGAATTTAATAAGGGAACTATTAAATATTTACTTACCAAACCATTTAAAAGAAGAACAATATTAACATCTAAGTTATTAACTATACTTATATTAATACCTCTTATCATATTCTTTATGATTTTAATTGAAATTATAATTGGTGGGATTATATTAGGTTTTGATTCTTTAAGTATACCAGTTTTAGTATATAATGCTAGTAAAGGGGTATTAGTTAAATATTCATGTTTTGGTTATCTATTTATGTCACTAATAGCGTGTGCTCCAATTTATATAGTTTTAAGTATTTTATGTTTTGGACTTAGTACAATAACAACATCTACTAGTGCCGCAATAACTATAACATTCTTATTTTATTTAGTTAGTGAAGTAATAAAGAATTTAGCTTTAGTATATAATTTAAGTATATTAAAAACTTTTGTATCGATTCACTGGGATTTTAGTTATTTAGTAAATTATAATAATAATCCTTTTAAATTTGAGTCTATTCATTCTTTATTAATAGTTTTAGGCTATATAAGTGTAATATTATGTCTAACTTATCTATATTTTAGCAAAAAAGATGTAAAAAACATTTAAAATTAGTTATAATATAAATAGGTAGTGGTTTTAATGAAGTACAAAGATAATTTAATAGATAAAAGTACAATTATATTAATTATTACAGCTTTAATAATAGGAGCATTAATTCTTGTCTTACTTTTTTGGAATAAAAAGCTAGATAACAAAAATGAAGAAGGAAGTAAATCTAGTGAAGTAAAGCAAAATAAAAAAGTTAATATTGATGAAATAGTTAAGGATATTAAAGAAACATATCCAAATATTGTTTATGAAAGTAATGATAATACTAGATATAAAAGTATTGTTTATAAAAGCATTAATGAAAAAACAGATGAAAATAATATAACTAAAAACGAAGAAAGATATAATAGTATTATTATCGACACTTATACTGGTAAAGAAATAACTTTCTTTGATATGTTAAAAGAAAACAAATTAGCATCTTTTGAAGAAAAAGAAAAAGAGTTACTAAATTTAAAGTATCCTGAATTTATTATTAAAGGTATTGAAAATGGTGATGGTGAAAAAGGAT
>CANDSI010000232.1 GCA_947388575.1 uncultured Mycoplasma sp. | reverse complement strand
AGGCCCTTCTAGGGCAAAGTCATACCACGTCTTTTAGGCGTGGTTATGATATTGCTTCTATAGTATTATAATAATCTTCTAAAAAATTTTGTACTGGCAATTCCAATGCTTTTGCTATTGCACAAATCTCAAAATCTGCAACTGACCTTGCTCCAACTTCTATATCATAAATAGAATTAGCTGAAATATCATATCCCATAATCATCAATTTATTAGAAAGAGCTTGCCTTGATAATTTTGCTTTTTGTCTAAATTGTAGTATTTTATTTCCTGTTATATTCAATTTTCCATTTAGTACACTATAATTTTTAGAATTAGCCATTTTACCCCCAGAAATTATTGAATTATTATATTGATTTTAGCATTATCATATGATATTATTTATGGACAGACGGAGAATTATACATATTACCAAAATAAATAAAAAGGAGATAAAAGATAATGGAGAAAAAAATTAATATGGAATATAATATACCCTATTATATATTTGAAGAAATTGTAGAATATATAGAACAAACTGCTCAGGGAAAATGTAAGAAAGCAACTTGGGAAAATATTAAAAGCTTACTAAATTTAGCAGTAATAAATGAAAGATTAACTAGAGAACAAGCTAATAATTTAATAGAAACTTATTGTAGAGAAAAATAATTTTCTATTTTTTTTGAAAATAATATTACTGTGAGCAAAGTTGTTGTTCCAATTTATTTATTCTAAAAATATTATTAAAAGCTTATGATATTAGTAATATTTAGAATAAATGAGGTAATATTATGGAGAACAAAATAGGAGAAAAAATATATGAAGTAAGAAATAGGAGAAATCTTACTCAAGAAGATTTAGCTGAAAAAATAGGTAGTGTAGCAAGCTATATATCTAATATTGAAAGAAAAAATAAATGTCCGTCATTATCATTATTAAGAAAAATAGTAAAAGAATTGGATACATCATACGATTATTTATTAATGGACGATTTTGAGATGGATAAACAATTAGAAATAAAATATAAGGATATGTTTAAAGAAGTACAAAAATTAGATACAAAAACACAAGAAGAATTTTTTTATGTCGCTGAGAGATTAATAAAAAGCTTTAGGAGTATTGAAAGCAATAATTAATAAGGGAAACTTAGCTATCTCATTTGACAAAATTAAAAATAGTATGTTATTATTTAATTACATTAAATGAATATTGAATAGTCGCAGTTATTCAAAGTTAGTCGTATGTGTACCCGCGAATACACATACTTTTTTTGTGTAAAAATAGAGTAGGATATAATTCCTACTCTATATACTTATGTATTTCTTATTTTTCAAAACTTTTTGTAAAATTATCTACTAATCGTTTAAAAACATCAATAGGAAAATCAAAAAGAGATTTTACAACTTCAAATGTTTTATTAATATAATTTTTTAATTTGGAATTTTCTTTTTTTAATTGTTCATTTTCATATTGTAAATTTGTATTTTCATTTTTTAATTTTTCTATTGTTCCTATTGTGCTATAAGATTTGCTTAAATGCAATTTTAATTTATTTACATATTTAATTAATTCTTGATTTTGCGTTAATATTAAATCTATATTTTTAGTATTTAAAGGTTGTACTTGTTCTTGTTCCATCTCATATTTTATATTATCATAATTTGTAATTTGCTTTAATTTCTCTGTACTTAAATGTTCAACTTCTCGTTCTTTTCCCCTTTCTAAATCAAAACCATTATTAGTAATATATTTATAAAAATTATCTTGTAATTGTTTGTAGCTGTCTTTTCCTTTCCAATATTCACTACAAGCGAGTTTGTCAATTTTATTTCCGCTTTTATCTCTAGTGTGAATAATAGGCATAAATACTATATGTAAATGGGGCGTACTTTCGTCTAGGTGAACTTTAGCAGATAATATATATTGTTCTCCTAGATTTTTATAACCTGCTACAAAATTGTATGCCACTTGAAAATATCGTTTTGTTTCTTCTTCTCCAATTCTTTCGAAAAATTCTTTATCAGAAGTAATAATAAATTCACAAGCAAGATTAGTATAACTTGTTATTCTACATTTTAAATTATTTTTTTCTATTAATTCATAAATAGCTTTTAAATAAGTAGTAGTACATTGTTTAATTGAATAATTTTTAATGGAATTATTTTTGTTAATTTCTTTATTAGAATAATTTGTATTTTTTCTTTCATTATGTTTGTATAGTCCTGCTAGATTTTCTTTTTTGTAGTTAGCATTTCTAATGATTGCATAACTCATTTTTTTATTATTTCCTTTTTATAAGATAGCCTACGCAAGGCTTAACAAAAATAAATACCCCCTTTGATTTTTCTTATATAAAACTTTTTTCGAAGTTCTAACACACTAGAACTTCAGCAGAAGTTCTGTGTGCAAGGGGAAGTAAATTCCCCTTTGAACCCCTTTTTAGCACACTCAATATTCAATTTGTTTTGCTAACGCAAAATCAAATTCAATATTCTCGTGTGATAGAAAAATATTCGCCAAAGGCTCTTATTTTTCTAAGTAGCTTTTGTCAGCTTAGATAGACTGCGTCTATACGAAGCTCACAAAAGCCTTCTATGTTGTAGAAAATAAAGTTTACTTAATTCTTTATAATTTCTAGTAATTTTTTTTCATTTTTTTTGCTTAAACAATGAACTAAGCAAGGTTATAGCAACTGGTTAAAAGCAAGCAAGTAGTGGTTTCCCCGCAACCAAACTTTAATCACTAGAACTATAACGGTTTTAGTGATTTTTTGTTGCTTTGAAATAGTTTACAATAATGCTATTTCTAAGCATTATTATGTAGAATTGGGTAAAAATTGGGTAATATTTTAACCTCAAACCACTTAAATTCTAATAAAAAATCATTAAAATTTTATATTTTTTTTTATAAAATAAAAGGCAATGGGAAATCTAAATTTTTATTTAGTTGCCTTTTACTTTTGTATCGTGAAAATTGTAACGGCTTTTCTTTCCGTTTGTGAAAATTAGAAAAAAGTTAGAATTAAGACCTTGTTGGTAATAACAAGTTTTCTAGTGCATATCCAGCTTTTCTATTATG
>CANDSI010000231.1 GCA_947388575.1 uncultured Mycoplasma sp. | reverse complement strand
TAGATTGAAGATCATTCATCTCTTTTAACACACTTTCATCTTCTTGAATTCTTAAAGAAGTTAGAAGTGTGCTTTCTTCAATGTTCACATTTACTGGAGTGGTGTTCGTAGTTGTTTTATTAAAGTCTTCTAAAATATTTTGGAGATTAGAATCATTTAAGGTAACATAATAAATAGATAAAACTAAGATTAAACTAAATAGAGTTACAAACCAAACACTTTGTTTATTAATCATAAAAATTCACTCGCTTTCTAACTAATATTATGTTTTCGAGAAAAATTTATTACTTTAAAATTTGTAACCTATGCTATAATAAAATAAGAGAGAAGGTTTTTTTATGTACCAAATATCGTTATTTTTTATGAAGTTTATTATTTTTAGTATTATTGGTTATGTAGTAGAAATGGTAACTTGTGCGATTATGGATAAAAAAATTGCTAATCGTGGATTTATGTGTGGGCCTATTATTCCTATATATGGTGTTGGTAGTTTAACTATTGCTTATGGTTTGAAGCCTTTTGCTAATAATTATAGTTATATTTTTTATGTTGTTATTTTAGGAATGGTTGTTGCTTCTGTTGTAGAATATATTACAAGTTATGTTTTAGAAAAAATCTTTCATAATAAATGGTGGGATTATAGTCAAGAAAAATTTAATATTAAAGGAAGAGTTTGTTTACGAAATGCTATCTTATTTGGAATCGGGACTCCTATTATCTTATATGTGATCGATCCTTGGGTTAAAGATTTTTTGTTACAATTTAAAAACGGTTATTTGATAGCTATGGCAATTATTTCTTTTCTTATTTTTATTCTTGATTTAATTTATTCTGGTATTGTGGCGTACCAACTTAGAAATCGAATTATTATAGTTGAGGATTTAAAAAATCAAAAGTTAGCTAAAATTCCTGGTATGTTTGAAAAAATTATGAAGAAAAAAACTAAAGGTCTTAAAAGTTATCCTAAAAGATTATTTAAAGCTTTTCCACATATTTGGAATAGTAATAAGAAAGCTTTTGAAATTATGTTGAAAATTGAAGAAAAGGCTAAAAATGAAAGAAAAAGTAAAAAATAAAAATAAAAAATTGCTCTTGTGGGAATTTTTTGGTATAATTTTAATGTAAAAAATAAGGAGTAGATGTATTATGAAAAACGTTCTAGGGGGGGGGGTTATTTAGTAAGAATCCTTATAAAAAACTATTAATAGGAATCTTACTATTAATCTTTCTAACAAGTATGATAGGCTTGTCGTATGCAAGCTGGACTCGCGAATTAACTCAAAATGATTTTGATATCATAGGAAGTAAATGCTTTGAGTTAAAACTAATGAATGAAAGTGAAGGAATTTATCTAGAAAAAGTTTTACCCACAAGTGATGAAGAAGGGAAAAAACAAGTAGGCTATTCATTCACTATTCAAAATGTATGTGATACAAATGCATATTATCAAGTAAATTTAGAAGAATTAATATTAGAAAATCCAAAATTATCGAATGAATATATAAGAGTATCTTTAAATGATTCGAAGGGAAAAAACTTAAATACTTATGAAGAAGTAACAACAACGATTGATAATGCTGAAACTTCTCATAAATTAACAAGTGGAGCCCTAAAACCAGAAGAAAGTGTAACTTATAATTTAAAATTATGGATGGATGAGAAAACACCAGTACTAGAAGAAGTAAATGCATTTGAATCAAAAATAAGTATCATAGCAACATATAAAGAAGAAGTAGAAAATAATATAGAAGTAACAATAGAATCGTTAAATGAAGAATATCAAAAAGAAGAAGAAACAATAGAAGCAACAATAAGAAGTGAGAAATATAATTTAATTGAATTAAGTGAGGATGGAATCATTTATAATCCAATAGAACCAGTAAAAGAATATGTATATAAAAAAACATATAATAAAGAAGGAAGTTATAAAATATATTTAAAAGATGAAATGAGTAACATAAAAGAAGTCACTTTAACAACAAATAAATTAGATCAAACTTCTCCTACTATAGAATTAATAAATGAGTCTATGAAACCTGATAGAGTTTTAGTAGAAGTTACGTTTGAAGACTTAAAATCTGGAGTGAAAGCATATCAAATTACAGATTCTAAAGAAGAACCTGTTGAATGGATTGAATTTGGAAATATAAGAAGTGATATAAAAACTATAGAAATAGAATTAGATGATAATAAAGTATATTATGTCTGGGCAAAAGATAAAGTAGATAATGTCGGAATGAAAGAAATAGAGGTAACAAAAGTAGATAAATTGGCTCCTTTGCTAGAAATAGAAAATATATTAACTACATGGGGATTGAAAGACAGAATCAAATTAAGAGCAACAGATGATTTAATAGGTTTAAGTGGATATAGTATAAGTAAAGAAGAAAAAACATATAAATGGGTAACCATAGAAAATAGTCCATTAGAATATATGACAGAGATAGAAGTAGAAGAAAATGGAGAGTATTATGTAAGTGTTAAAGATGCATATGAGCATATAGCAACAAAGAGAATAGTAATAGACAAAATAGATAAAGTAGGACCAAGTATTGAAAGTGTAAGTGGAAATCCAAGTGTATGGACAAGTGGAAATGTAACATTAGAAGTGACAGCAAGTGATACATCAAGTGGATTACATGAAACAGCCTATAGTTTTGATAATGGATCAAGTTGGCAAAGTGGAAACACGAAAACATATACAGAGAATACAAATAACATCATAATTAAGGTAAGAGATGCTCTAGGAAATATTACAACAAATCCAGTAATCCATATTACTAAAATAGATAAAGCAACGCCAAGTGTAACATTAAACGGAAGTAGTAAAAGTGGAGTATGGACGACATCCAATCAAACAATAAGTACATCAACAAATCCAAGTAATGTTTCAGGAGTAATTTATAAATGGTATGAAGTACCAGAATATAAATATACATCAAGTGGATTTACAGTGACTGAAAAAGAAGAAAGTAATGGAAGTAAGTATTGGAATGCAAAATATAGTAAAACAAGTGGAACAGAAAATCAATGGATAAATATGCAATTTCCAGTGTATCAATA
>CANDSI010000230.1 GCA_947388575.1 uncultured Mycoplasma sp. | reverse complement strand
GTTATATTGATAGGATTAAAAATTCTTAAACACTTTTTAAAAGATAATTTTAAAACATCTAATATAGGAGCTTTTTTGTTTTGATAAGACAAATCTAAAATAATAATAATTGTTGTAATATCAAACATTGTATAAAAAGTCATAAAAACTACTAATAGTAATAATAAGAGTAAAGTTATAGGTTCACTTAAAAAAGCAAAAATATTTTCAAATGTAAGATATGTAAATCCCGTATACTTCATAATAAGATTAAAACAGCCCAAAAAAAGAGGCATAAAAATTAATGTAGATAATAATTTAAATACTGCTTCAAATCCTACTAAAACCCAAATATTTCTTTTAATCATTAATAACGCATTTTTAATCTTTTTCATAACGCTCAACCTCTTTTGTTTTGTATATCCATTATATTATTTAATAAAGTTTTTAGCAACAAAAAAAGATTTATATTATTACAAATCTTATTTTTTCTTAACAGGCAATTCTTTAATAGTTTCAAGTATTATTTCTTTTAATAAATTACCATTATCCAAATCACCAATATGATACATTAATTTAGCTCCATCATAAGGAATAGCACTTTCTAAATTATATTTTTTATTACCATTTACTATTTTAATTAATAATCTATTATCATATATTCCTCCAAATAATATATCATTATAATATAATAAATACTCACCCATCATTGGTCGACATTTTATTGTTTCTAAAACACTTAACTTACCTAATATATACTCTTTATATTCTTTTGTTGTTGCCATATAAAATACCTCTTTCTATATATTTATTTTTGTACACTTTTAATATCACTTATAAATGCTGCAAAATAAGGTAAATCTTTATTACTTTCTTTTAACATTATGACAAAATCATCTGTAAAACTAAAACTTCTTTGATTATCAATTGCAGCTTTATTAGTTTCCATACCTGCTTCGCTTTTTATTTTCCCACCATCTTTATGAAGTTCAAATTGAATAGTTTGAATAGCTTTATTAATAAAATACTCTTCACCATTTGCTAGATAAAAATTTTTATTTTCTAAATCTCTAAATTCTTCTTTTAAATTAAAATGCATTTCTGGAATTTTCAAAGTATCTGCATCACTTAATGTTTTTGAACCAGTATATTTTTTACTTTTATCATTAAGATTATCATAAATATCTTTAAAAGTTTCTCCTTTAATTCCTCTAGCTAAAATTACCTCTTCGCCTTCTTTAGTTTTTAATTTAACAGCAAATGTTTCTTTATCTTCATAGTATAAAACTTCAATTTGTGAGCGTACTTTATAATCAGTTTTAGCATTAATCCCAAAATATTTAACATTAGTAATATTTTTAAAATCACTTTTTCCTAAATCTGTAAAAACATAAGGAAACTTAAAATCTTTTTTTAACATTGCATATAAAAAATAATTATTATCAGATGTATAAGTAAAATCAAAATTATCTAAAATATCACTAGTTTCATTAAATTTCCCTTTAATCCCTTTTTCAATTTCCTTTTTTAATTCTGGTTTTATTACTCCAAGTTTTTTATAATAACCACTATCACTTAAATAATTAGTATTAAAAGTTCCCTTATTAAGATTTTCCACAATATTTAATTGAGGCTCAAAAACTATATCTTTTTTTACAAGTTCATTTTTCAAATCATTCCAAATCAAATTAAATGTTCCACACCAAACACTATTTTTACTAATCTTATCTTCCAAAGATAAAACAATATTTAAATTACTATTTTGATAATCTACCATTTTATTTTTCTTAAATATTATTAAAGAGCTTATTAGTAATACTCCAAGTAGTAAACCACCTAATACAACTTTTTTATTTTCCATTATATTTCTCCTCATAATAAGTATACTATTAGTCATTCTAAATTACAACAAAATAAAATAGATAAGAAACATTTTTTACTTTACACTAAAAAGATTTAATAATTATCAAAAAAGACCAGATTTTTAGTCTAAATATTCATAATCAAAAGTATCTATAATCTGTTCAATACTTTTGTAATGATTTCCACCTTTATAGTTCATAGCTAATTTCCTAAACCACCAATCATATTAATCGCTTTTATATAAATTATTATTGCTATTATTCCAAGAATCAAAGATATAACTCCAATAATTATTCCTAAAATTGCAAGTATTTTACTAGCAACATTATCATCACCCAATTTACAATATCCATAAAAGCTAACAAATGCTCCAGTAGCTCCAACTATACCATATAGATTAAAAAATAATAAGGAAATGAGTGAAATAAAAAATCCCACTAT
This sequence comes from uncultured Mycoplasma sp., assembly GCA_947388575.1. The sequence continues at coordinate 785 of CANDSI010000230.1, read as the reverse complement.
TGCCCAAATACAATTTCCTTTATCATTACCAAGTTTTATATTAACATCAGCATTTACATTACTAACTTCTTGATTAACATAGTTTTGATAACCACAATAAAGACATACTTTTAAATTACTATTTACTGTTTTTTGACATTCCTTACATAAATATGTACTTTCTCTAACATTATTTTTTATCCCACAATAAGGACAAGTTGATGCCTAACTGCTAATATCGTGATTGCATTCTCTACATTTAATTAACGCCATTATAAACTCCTCTTTCTAATATACCCATTATACCCCCCGATAGATTTTGTCAAGTTGTCAAGCAAATATAATTATTATCAAAAGTTTATTTACATAATAAAAGAAATCTATTTAAAACTAGATTCCTATTTTTTATTCTGTCTTTGCATTAATATTAAATTCAATATTATTTTTATCAGCAGTAACATCAATTTTATCTAAATAATCTTTATTAATTTCAAAAGATACATCAGCATCTCCAGTTATTTCTGAATCAACTCTACATTTCATATTACCCTCAATTGTTTTTTCACATTTAGCATTATAATCTTTATCATTAACTCTAATTTTAAAGACATCTTTAACAGCATTACTAATTGAGTTATCAGTCATCGCATCAACAGTAAATGTTCCTCCTACTAAAACTAAAACTGCAATAAAAACATAAGTAAAATGTTTAAGTTTAATTGTTTTCATTTCTTCACTCCTTTTCATTAAATCATAAGCGACTAAATAATTAGTCTTTTCTTTTATATTAGATGCATCAAATTTGG
>CANDSI010000229.1 GCA_947388575.1 uncultured Mycoplasma sp. | reverse complement strand
TCAAGAAGTGGAAACATAGAAGAGTCAACAGCTGTATATTGAAAAGTTCCATTATTTGTTCTAGCTTCATCAGGAGTTCTTTCCATTGGTACATCAAATCCCATAATCCAAGCTTCATCTACATTTAAAATCTTACATAGTATATAGATATTATCTTGTCTAGCAAAAGCTTTACCTTTTAAATATTTATTTATTAATGATTGAGAGATTGTCTTAGAAAAAGTTTTTGTTTTTTCTGATAATTCTATTTGATTTATATTATTTAATTGCATAGCGATTGCTAATCTATTTGCAAAGCTATCTGTTCTATTATTATCCATAATAACCCCTCCTTAACATCAATTATAATATCAAAAAAATGAAATAAAATCAATACTTTTGAAAAAAATAATAAAAAAATGAAAAAAATTCATAAAAAGTATTGACAATGATTTTTTGTTGATATATTATAATGACACAATATGAATTAAATTCATAAAAACAAGGAGGTGATAAAATGTTGAATTTAGATTATTCCTTTTTAAGAGGAAAAATAAGAACATACTTTGGAAATGAATCTAATTTTGTTAAAGAATTGCAAAATAGAGGTGTTGAAATGAGTGCAGGTAGTTTTTCTAATAAGATAAATAATAAATCCTACTTTAATCAGGCTGAAATAGTAGAAATTTGTAATTTATTAGGAATTCCAATCAAAGAGGCTTCTACATATTTTTTTGCAGAAAAATATGAATTAAATTCATAAAAGGAGGAAAAAATGAAAAAAATTAAAATGCGGAACGTCACACAAAGAAGGAGGAAAAACAAATGTCAACAGAAAGAGAAAAGGCAATCTGGAAAGAACTTGCAAAGGATGGAATACATAATGAAAAAGAACTTGATGAAGCTATAAGAAATATGAAACCTTTAAATATTGGAGGTTTTATAAATAAATTGGAGGAGGTGTGCAGCAGTGAGAAAAATTAACAAGAAGAAACTAATTGTCAGAATTTTAGAATTGTTAGTAATTATAGCAACAATTATATTAACACCAATGGCGATAAAATATGCAACTGCAGTAAGAGGTTACGAAGCGGTTGGTGGAGAATATTTAATACCATTATTAGCTTTATGCATCATTTTAATTATAGAAACAATCTATGAAGTAACTGAAGATGAAAAAATTGATAGAAAGAAATAGAAAAGTAAATGGAGGAGAATAAGAATGGAATTGAAAAATAGTATTTTAGAAAAAATAACAGAATTATGTAGTCTACTAAGCAAAATTGATAAGTATTGGACAAAAGCAGAAATTACAAAATCAATAAAAGAATATAATTCAATGGAATTAGATGTAAGAGTATATACATTTCTAGCAGAGGACGGAGAAGAAGAAAAAAGGCTTGCATACCTTGTAAAAGAAACAATAGATCTTATGAAAGAAACTGCTGAACAAAATTTGAATTATTTACTAGAAGAAGTAGAACAGTTAGTTGCTTCAAAAGAAGAGGAGGATGTAAAATGCCAGACAAACTAGATAAATGTTATTATTGGCACATTGTTACATTAGCCATAATGAAAAACAAAATAAAAAAATTAGGAGGAAATAATAATGCCTAAACATTTAGAAAATGATATAGAACTAGACAATAAATATGGAAAGATAATCTCTAGGCAAGGAGTAAGATTAGTTTATTTAGAAGATCGTGTTAAAGAATTAGAAAATCAGTTAATACAAGAAAGAGTAGATCGTATAGATGATTTACAAACAATAAGATATATAGCAGAATCTAACATGAATAATAATCAACAGAACATATTAAAAGCAATTGCAGGAATTACTGCAGAAACATTAGAGCAAATAACTGGAGGAATTATACAAAATAAAAAAGAGAAGAATTTGCATACCGACCAAGATACATAAACTCAACTCTTTAGAGTATTTAAGAAATACCCATATATTTATTTTATCAAATATATGTTTTATTGTCAAGAATCTACAAAGGAAGGAGTGTAAAAGTATGTGAATATGAAAAACAAAATGGATATTGAAAAACAATTCTCTGAATTTTATTCTACATTAGACTATAAGCCACTCTCTGCAAATGCTATTTCAATATATTTAGTATTACTGGAGATAGCTCGTAAGACTGAATGGCGTAGCGAGTTTAAGGTAACCAATACTATTCTAAAGAGTAAGATTAAAGGATTAAATATTTCTTCTTTACAAAGGGCAAGAAATGAATTAATAAACAATGGTTATATTTTGTATAAGAAGCGGAATAAATCAAAACGATGCATCCACATACACAATAGTAAAATTGCATTTTGAACAAGCAAGTGAACAACCGAACGCACTACCGAACGAACAAGCGAAAGGACAAGCAGACGAATACATTATAACTAAACTAAACTTATTATTTAATTATATCTATGAAGGAGGAAGCGGAAAGAAAATCGGACTAAAAGAAAAAGATAGAGAACCTCTAAGACTACTGCTAAAACGATTTGAAATGTATTGTGGAAATATTGAAATATATAATTTAATGCCAGAAGATAGAGTATTAGATGAAAAAATAATGTTTTGGGGATTAAAGGAAATATATTTAAGTCCACATAGAGTTTATTTGAATGATCTAAAAAGAGATCAATTCACACTTAAATATTATAAAACTAAGAAATACATAATGGAAAAATCAAATTACAGACTAGAAGAGGTTATCAATTACTTCATAGTATGCCTACATGAAGAAATGGAAAAAGAAAAATGGAGGAAATAAAAATGAAATTTGCTGGACTATCAGGTAGGACAACGGTACCAGTATATCAAAAAATGAAGCCAAAACCAGATGCAAGTCATCTAGTGAATTACAAAAAAGTAAAATTATACGATTATTACATTTGCGATTATTGCGGAGAAGAAATAAAAATTATAGCCAAAAAACAAGAAATGACTGGTGGAATTGCAACAATACCACATACAGTTACAAAAAGAGGAGAATTGAAGTTAGCATTATGCAATAAATGCTTAAAACCAGCATTAAAAGAATTTGAAGAGGTGTAACAATGCAAATTGATAACATAGATGAAATAG
>CANDSI010000228.1 GCA_947388575.1 uncultured Mycoplasma sp. | reverse complement strand
TTTAAGCTTTAAAAAAGAAATAAATGGGACTGAAAGATTAGATTTTGTTCCTAATGATTTAATTCATTGTGGATTAAATACTAATAATAACTTGTCTGCTCTTTGTAAATTTACAGGAAGATTTGAGAGCGAAGAAGAATTAAAAAAAACTATTATAAAATTAGTTCCAGCATTTGAAAAAAATAAAGATTCTCAATTAGTAATAGCAAGTAAAAGAACATTAAATGGGGTAGAAGAGACTAAATATAATAGCGTGATTTATAGTGCTTGGTCATATTATTTAAATTATGATAATTTATTAAATTTAATTGTTTCTAAAGTTTATGAACCATTTTTTGAATCTTTTTTTAATCATTATCAAGGTCACAGCTATTTGTCAAAAGAATTATATGCATTATATGAGGCTGTTAAAAGTGATGCTGATTATAGAATAATTGTTGCTAAAGCTAAGCTTTTTTTAAATAAAGCATTGTATGGAAGATCGAGATTAGAATTTACTAAACTTTATAAGATGGTTGTGTTTATATCTAGTGTATTGGGTTCTGATATTCAATTTTTGGCACACAAAGCTAATGAATCTTCTTTTGAAGGACAGCCTACTTCAGATTTAAAATATTCTTCTTTATCGGAAGTTCAAGAATTTGAAGCTGAATGGCTAGAAAGAAGAGCTAGATTAAGGAGCTTAGGTCAGTGGTAATATTTAATTGTAAATATAATGTCAAAAAAACGGATATAAACTTCATAATTATGTAAATATTTAGTATGATATTAATGTAAAGGAAGTGGATTTTATGTTATATCCTTCAATTGACAAATTATTAAATATTGTTGATTCAAAGTACATACTAGTTCATGCATCTTCAAAAAGAAGTAAGCAAATGCTTGAAAATAGACATTATCAAATGAAGATGAGTGATTATGTGAATAAGAAGGAACTTGGAAGAGCTTTAGAAGAAATTGAAAAAGGTTTAGTAAAAATTCAATAATTTTCAAAAAACTCTTGATTTTAACTATCTCATGTGATAAGATAGTTATGTTCTTTGGGGGACTAGCTCAGTTGGCTAGAGCATCTGCCCTGCACGCAGAGGGTCGCGGGTTCGAGTCCCACGTCCTCCACCAAAAAAGAATATTACCTCGTAAATGCGAGTTTTTTTTATGCTTTATTTTAATATTGTTTTTTAATTCTTTTGGTTCATACTAATATAAAGGTGATTATTTTGAAAATTTTAGTTAATAAAGATAAAAAGATATTTTCTAATTTTACTTTTTGCTTATTTGGTTTTTTAGTTATATTAGCTTTCATATTACAGTTAGTTTTTAAAGAGTATCGTAATGCTTTGATTTGTGCTCTTACTCTAGTATTAATTTTATTACCAATATTTTTACAAATAAGATTTAAAATTATTATTCCTAATAGTTTATTATTGTTATTTTATTTAGTTATTTACGCCGCGGGAATACTTGGAGAAGTATATAATTTTTATATTTATTTTAAATGGTGGGATATTGTTTTACATACATTAAGTGGTTTTTTAATTGCCTCTATTGGTTTATCTTTATTTTTTTTAAATACTTTGGAGAAATCGTTTAACATTAAACCATTATTAGTGTCTTTATTTGTTTTATGTTTTAGTATGACTATTAGTACAATGTGGGAATTTAATGAATATGGGATAGATAAAGTTTTTAAAACTGATTATCAAAAGGATACTTATGTTAATACTATTTCTTCAGTTTATTTTGATAAAAGTAAAAATGGGAAACCAGTTGTAATTAATGACATAAGTAAAACTATTTTGTATGATAAAAAAGGTAGTGAACTTGCAATTATAGAATCAGGGTATTTAGATATTGGTCTTAATGATACAATGGGAGATTTATTAGTTAATTTTATTGGAGCTTTTTTATATGCTTATTTAACTTATCAACATCTAAAAAAATATAAACCAAATATTGCTAGTAAATTAATAATTGCTAAAAGTTAGTTTATATTGTAATTTTGAAATTTTATGTTTGCTTTTTTTTAATAATTATGATACTTTTATAGTAGGTGGTAAGTTGTGAAAAAGCTTGAAATTAATTCTTTATTTGATGGCTTAACCTTAAGTGTTTTAATTCTAAAGCCAAAAGGCAAAATAAAAGGGGTAGTCCAAATAGCTCATGGTATGGCAGAACATAAAGAAAGATACATTCCTTTTATGGAATTTTTAAATGATAATGGGTATATTGCAGTTATTCATGATCATAGAGGACACGGGAAAAGCATTAAAAATAGTGATGATTATGGTTACTTTTATGATGATACTGGGAAAGCTATTATTGAAGATTTGCATCAAATTACACTTTATATAAAAGAAAAGTTTCCTAACTTACCAATTTACTTATTAGGCCATAGTATGGGTTCAATGGTTGTTAGAAAATATATAAAAAAGTATGATAAAGATATTAGTAAATTGATTGTGTGTGGAGCACCTAGTAGAAATGATGATGTTGGTATAGCTTTGAAATTAACAAAGGTTTTATTAAAAATAAAGGGTGATAAACATCATAGTAAATTATTAAATAATCTTACTTTTGGTAGTTATAACAAAAAATTTAGAATAGAAAATAGTAAGAATGCTTGGTTGTGTAGTGATAGTAATGTAGTTAAAGACTATGATGAAGATTCGCAATGTGGTTTTATATTTACTCTCAATGGTTTTTGGAATTTATTTATACTCTTAAGAGATATTTATAATGAAGAAGATTATTTAGTTAGAAATCCAAATATGCCAATTTTATTTATTGCAGGTGGGCAAGACCCAGTTATTATTAGTAAAAGAGATTGGGAAGAGTCACAATTGTTTTTCAAAAATATTGGATATGATAATGTTAAAGGAATTTTATATATAAATATGCGTCATGAAATATTGAACGAAATTGATAAAATACAAGTTTATGAAGATATTTTAAATTTTATAGAGTCATAAAAATATGGCTTTTTGTGTATTAGAAAATTATTAGAAAATTATTAAATAATAATGTTTTTTAAATTATAGATGTATGTTATAATGAATATAGGAGGAAGTTATGGATTTTTATA
>CANDSI010000227.1 GCA_947388575.1 uncultured Mycoplasma sp. | reverse complement strand
TATGAATCTATGAATGGAGTATTTGAAAATTACGAGGAAAGTGACAGAGAAGTTGAAAAATATAAGTCAAATGCTAATAGTGTTTTAGCATTTATAATGGATGAAGAAAGTAATCCATTATACAGTAGCAAAGAAAATTATATTATTGCTAAAAAAATGTATGAAGACTATGTAGAGTATTGTAAATCAAATTTATATCCAATACTAGGAAGAAATACATTTTATATGGAAGTAGAGAAGATGGATTGTATTCTTTTAGGTAAGAAAGAAAATCAAAAAATATATAAATGGCGAACTAGAAAAACTTAAAAATTCCCTTATTTGGTTTCTTTTAGTTCAGCCATATAGAGAGATGTGGGATTTAGGGAGTTTTTATATTATATAGAAATAAAAAATAAATAAGAAAGGTAAATTATTTTTGTATTGTAAATTAGGAAACGAAATAAGACACCCTAAATACCCTTTAGAGATTAATTATATAAACATAGGGGGACTCTTTTTAGAAATAGGCAAGGGATACCTCCAAAAATTTTAAAGGCTATAATAGGCGAGCCTTTAAAAGATTAAATAATAAAAAAGAATTAGCTAATTACAGTTTAAGTAATAATCTAATTCCTTTTTTATTTAAGAAGTATTTTTATTTAAAGCTATTAGCAATGTTCTTGCAAATATCAATATATAAATTTTGCTTACCTTTTGGAATGTTTCTTAGAAGTTCAGAAAATGAAGAATCAGCATTGCTTTCTGTAATGCCATTTACTAGATTATCAAGATTAAGACTTAAGATATGGGCAATATCTACTAAAACAGCCAAGCTACAAATACTAGAGCCTCTTTCAATCTCACTGATATAAGATGGACTAACTTCAATTCTTTCAGCTAGTTTTTCTTGTGTTATTCCAAGTTTGTTTCTACCTTCTTTAATTCGCAATCCAATTGCTTTATAATCTATTTTTTGCATAATTTTCACCTCATTTATAATATTGTATATTCATTACAAGTTTGTGAAAATAATCTATAACTGTTGAAATATATCTATAACTGTGATATCATATCTAAAAATGTAGTAATAAGTAAATAATTTAAGGGGGATATGATAGGAAACAATAATAGAATTGTTAAAGGATATAAGATATTACCAAGAGATGACGTTCAATAATGGAATAAAAGAGGAAAAATAAAAGGAGGGGTTTATGGAAGAAAAAGAACAGAATTACTGTAAGGAATGCTATTGAGAAATTACAGAAGAGGAAGCTAATCAATATGAAGGTAAGAATAAATAAGGAGAAAATCTTATGATAAAGAAATATAAAAAAACGATTCTTATAATATTAGTTGTAATTTTATTAGTAGCTATTGCGATAATACCTTTAAAAATCTTTCTATATAATAGAGAATTTAAAGATTCAATACAAGCATATTCAAAAGAAACAGAATATGTTAAAAATGTGGATTTTGAAGGACAACATGATTTAATTGTTAAGTTTAATATGAATGAGAATTTTAAAAAACTAGAATTTGAGCAACGAGAAAGTATAATGCAAGAAATATCAAGAAGAATGGAAGAATTTTATATTATATATAGGGATAAATTATGTCAGTATGACTCAAAAATAGCATATAATTATGGAGAAATCCACTATATTATAGAAAAAGATGACTATACAACTTCTTTCGTTTCAACTGAGTTATATAAAAATGGAGTAAGATATGACTTAAAAACAGAACTAAAAAGTAAAATTAATGATAGAATAATAGAAGTAGAACTGCAAAAAATTGTAAATGAAATAGATAGTATTGAAACATTAAAAAGTATTAATTCAATAAAGGAAATTAGGGAATTAAAAAATGAACTTATATATACAACAGCGGTAAAATCATATGATGAAGGAAAATTCAAAGACGCAATTGATAAATTTAATGAACTAGAAAGTACTTATAAAAACGCAAAAGAGTACATAGGTAAAGCTAAAACTTTATCTAACATTCAAGGAACATATAGGAAAACAGCAATTAATATAGCAGTTATTAATGGATGGAACATTACTTTTGGAGTAGACCCTATGTATGATACTACTAATTATTTTGACCAATATACATATAAATATAAAATTGAAAACAATCAGATTATATTAGAAGGAGAAATAGCTTTACGAGCAATAGGAAATGGAATTACACAAAAGTATAAAATAGATGAAAAGAATAAAAGAATTTCGTCTAATACTGGAATTTATTATTATGAATCAAATAAAGTGGACTTCCCCAAAAGGCGTGAAGAACCAAAAATAGGAATGACAAAATCACAAGTGGAAAATAGTACTTGGGGTAAACCCAATAAGATAAATAGGACAACTACTAAATATGGTATTCATGAACAGTGGGTATACGACAATCATAAATATTTATATTTTGATGATGGAATATTAACCTCAATACAAGATTAATGAAGAAAAGGAGTAAAAAAAATGCTAATAAAATGCAAAGAATGTGGCAAAGAAATATCAGATACTGCTGAAAAGTGTCCTAATTGTGGTTGCATAAATAATCATAGTAACTCTTTGAAAAAGTATAAAAAAATAGGAAGTATTTTATGTATAATAGGAAGTATAGAAAAAAGAGAAAAAGGAGTATAAAGAAATGGCATTAGTTAAATGTAAAGAATGTAATAAAGAAATAAGTGATAAAGCGGAGAAATGCCCTAATTGTGGATGTCCAATTAGTACAAAAGAGGAAAGAAGGGGAAAAGATGAAAATGAAAAAAGCCAAATAAAAACTGGTTCAATATTATCATTGATAGCTAATACTCTTTTATTGGTAATGATAATTTGTTTTATAATATTCGGAATGGTAAGTCCTAACATTGAAGATGGAACACAAAATAGAGGTGGAACAACAGTTAGTGTACAATTGACACCAGGTACAGTTAGTTTTACATATGTCATATTCTTATTAATAAGCCTAATAATAGCATTAATATGTGTGATTCTAAATATACTATATATAAGCAAAAAACTAAAGAATATGAAATTATACAAAATTTCTTTCATGATTTTATCCATTATAGAATTAGTATTATCCATACTTTCTA
>CANDSI010000226.1 GCA_947388575.1 uncultured Mycoplasma sp. | reverse complement strand
AATTTTTCTATACGTTGATTCAAGATTTTTCGTTCTTCTTCTATTTCATAGTTTATGTTTATGCATTTTTCTATTTCCTTTTTCTCTTTTTCTAACCTTTCTCTTTCTTTGCTAATCAAGTTAATTGGCTTTTCCCTAGACCTTTCTGTTCCAATTTCTTCTAGCTTTCTTCTATCTATTCGCTCTATGGCTCTTTTAAACGATACATTATCTTCTCCTGTTCCTACTAAATTAGCAATTTTTTGTATTAAGATATGCTGCTCTTGTTTAGGTAATACTACTTCTTTTTGATTGACTAATATAGTTGATAAAAATAATGTTTCATCTATTTTTGTTTGTTCATAAAAAAATTCATTTCCTTTATTTTTATCCACATTAAATGCTTTGGAAATCTCTTCTTTGTGTTCATTATATACTTTAGGATTTCTTTTTTTAAAATCTCTATATATTTCAAATGTCTCTTGATTATCTAGTTCATAGGCTAATTTTCCTGAGAATTCTTCTCCTACCCATGGAATATATCTTTCAAAATCTGAAATTTCTTTTCCCTTTTTATTTTTTGAAATCCCATAAAAACAATGGATGATAAAATTTAACAAAGTAGATTTTCCTGCTTCATTTTTACCATAAATAATATTAATATTATGACTAAAATCTATTTCCTTTTCTTTTAGCTTTCCATAAGAATTAATTTTTAATTTATTTATTTTCATTCCTTTCTCCTTTTTCAGTTTTTTCCAATTTATTCTAATGATTCCATTCCTATTTCTACAGCTTTTTCTATGACATCTTTCTCTTCATCTGTTATTCCTATCTGATTTAATTTTTCCATCATTTTTTTGATAAATATTCCTTTTAATGTATTTTCATTGCTTACCTTTTCTAAGTTATAGGCTATCTTGGTCTGATTCTTTATTTTTATTATTCTTTCATTTTGCCTATATTTTAGTAATTCATAGATATTAATTTCAAAATTTCTATTACCTTTCAATATAACTTTTACATATTCATTGTTTTCTATGGCTAAGTCATTAATTTTTTCCACTAATTCTTCTTTTGATAAAATCGCTGTTATATCTATTTCTATTTCTTTGAATTGTTCTTCATCTAATGGAACAAAATCTAGTTGTAAATTTCCCTTTTCTAGATTTCCTACGATCATTCCATGTTCTCCTAACTCATCGAATCCTAATGAAACTGTTGAACCTGGATAAGTAATTTTACTACCATAATCTGGTTTATGAATATGACCTAATGCGATATAATCAAAATGTTTGTCTTGTAATATCTTTCTTGTCATGGAATTATATGGTTTATCTTCTACAGATGCTCCATCTATTGTACCATGAATAACCAGTACATTAATCTTATTGAAATCTTCTATTTGCATAAATTGGATGCCACAATCTGCACAATAAAAATCGTCAAATCCATAACCATAAATATCTATATTTTCCTCTTCTACTCTTTCTATACTACCTTGAAATATTTTAACGTTTTCATTCCATTTATACTGATGATAATAAGAATTTTTTATCAAGGGATCATGATTTCCTGGACTAATAAATATTTTCGTTTCTGATATTTCTTTAAATAACTGATTGATATATTCTATTGTTGATAATGTGACATATTTGTGTTCATATAAGTCACCTGATATAAATAAATATTCTATTTGATTTTGTTTAATATATTCAATTACTTTCTTAAACACCTTACGTTGTTCCATTCTTCTTAAATTCCCTAGCAAAGCCTTATCGGAAAGATTAGTAAATGGTCGATCAAAATGCATATCTGCTATATGTACAAATTTCATTTTTTTCTCCTTTTCTATATTTTTATTACACATTTTACAATAATTTTTATGATTTTGCAATAGTGTTTACGAAAATTTTTTCGCTAAAATGATTATAATTTTGCAAAAATTTTCCCATTCAAGTCTTCTATCTTATGTTTTTATTTGTAACTGAAAAAAAGGCATTCATGCCTTTTTTATTGGATGTCTTGATTATGATGATACTTTTTATAGAATACAACGGAAATGATGATTGTTGTGATAATAAGCAATACTATTGTCATACTTACTCCTGCTTGTGGCAAACTTCCTGTTGCAACTGTTGTATCATACTTGTTTGTTGGTTTTTGACTATTGTTTGATGGATTACTTGGTATCTGCTGTTTCCCTTCTTCCTCTTCTTCCTCTTTATCCTCTATACTACTATCTATAGTTGGACGCGTTAAATAAACATATTTTATTTGATTGGCTATTGCATAATTAGCTATTTTCGAATCTTTATAGCAATATATGGTTAAATTATCATTATAATTATTAAATACTGTTTCTTTATTTGGTTGAATATTAAACCATCCTATTTCTAAACAATTATCTAAAATTGTTATTTTAGTAAGGTCATAGCAATTATCAAAAGCATAATAATTGATTGTCTTTACAGAATTAGGTAAATTAAGCTCTGTAATACCTGAATTCGAAAACGCTCTTACTCCTATTTCTGTTACTGTATTTGGAATGGCAACCTTGGTAATATTTTTACAATCTTTTAAAATTCCTGATGCTATTACGGTTGTTCCCTCTTCAAAGGAAACAGATGTTAAGCTCGTTGTGCCTGTAAATACACCACGCTCTACTTCACCTGGTCCATCTCTTAATTTTTTAGGTAATATGATATTGGTTAATTTTGGACAATCTTTAAATACATCAAAACCTAGGTTTTCCACTTGTCCTAAATTTACACTAACTAAAATTAGCACACCCCTCAAATGCATTAAAATTAATTAGTTTTATTGTATTGGGTATGGTTAAATTGGTTAACCCTGTTGCACCCTTAAATGAGTAGCTTTTTAAAGAAATAATGGTTTTTCCATCAAGATCTGATGGAATAGTAATATTCCCTACCAATTCTGTTGGATTTATACATTTCAAATTTTCAATTTGATTTGCTTCATTTAACTCATATTCCCAATTGACTGTTACTCCATTTATGGTCGATGTTGCTGTATATGTATCTTTTGCCAATACATTTTTACTCAATCCCACCAATAATAAAATTATCATTAATATACTAAAAATCTTTTTCAACATAT
>CANDSI010000225.1 GCA_947388575.1 uncultured Mycoplasma sp. | reverse complement strand
GCTACCATGTTTAAATCTGGAGCCTTATAATTCACCGTTCCTTCAGCTAATTTTAAGTTTTGTGTTAATTTATATTTTGCTCTAGTTGTGGTTATAGTTATCGCAGATATAACGCATACTAATATCAAACCTCCTATTATAATTTTTCTTTTATGATTTTTTCTTATCCTTTCAAATTGCATTATTTATCCCTACTTTCTAGTTCTAAATAATGAGCGCTCAATTATATTAGAAATTTATCATTTATACTAAAATTATAATATTGAATATAGTATTTGTCAATAAAATTCTCACAATACTATGCATGGCATTTTATTATTTGTTTAATATGAGAAAATTATCGTGGTGAAATATAATGATATATAGCAAAAAGTTAAAAGAGATTAGGGAAGAAAAAAATGTTACTCAAGAAGAAATTTCTAGTATTTTAAATATTAGTCGTGGAGTTTATAGCATTTATGAAACTGAAAGTCAAATTATTCCTATTAAACACTTAGATGTATTAAGTAATTATTTTAATGTTTCAATTGATTATTTGTTTCAGTTTACAGATATTAAAAATTATGATAATAGTAATCCTATTAATTTAGAAGTATCTGTGAAAAGACTAAAAGAATTTCGTAAGGATAATAAAATTACACAAGTTAATTTAGCTAAAATGTTAAATGTTGCAAATGGGACTATTGCTAATTATGAGCGTGGTCGTAATTTTATTGCTACTCCTTTTCTTTATGACATTTGTAAAAAATATAATATATCTGCTGATTATCTTTTAGGTAAGATTGTCTACCCTAAGTTTTTAAAATAAATTATTGATTGTATTTAAAATTATGTTAAAATCAAACAATCTATTAAATTTAAGGTAAAATTTTGCTTATCCACGACTATGAAGTATTATTTGACAAATAAAAAACAAATGATTTTAACATTTGCTTATTAATCTTTAGGATCAAAGAATAGTGTAAAGAAGGCTGCAAATACAACTGCTCCTACTACTGCTGCTCCACCTTTTGTAAACATTCCTGTAAATATTCCTAAGAAACCACTGGCTTGATAACCTTCCCAAGCTCCATCATATAAAAGATAACCAAAGTTAGATATTATAGTAGATGCTCCACCACCTGCTAATTCTATTAATTTATCATATAAACCGAAGAATGCAAGGATTGCTCCTAATACCGTAAATATACTAGTGATATGTCCTGGAGTTAATTTGGTATTATCTAAAATAATCTGTCCAATTACACAAAATATTCCAGCAACTATAAATGCCCATATAAATGTCATATTAACTTACCTCCAAACTTATAGCGTGTGCTATTCCTGGTATTCCAAGTTTTTGATTAGCAAGTTGGACAGATTGTAATGAACCTGTTGCAATTACTAATATTTTTTTATACTTTTTACAGCCTAATATTTTATCAAATAATACTAATGGTAAGGCAACTGGTCCACTAGCTCCGGCATATGTTTCTTGATTATTGGTATATATTTCACATCCAGCATCAATGTATTTTTTTAATTCAATGTTGTGACTTTGTCTTAATACTTCTAAGAATAATTCTTTTCCAACTTTGCCTAAATCTCCTGTTAGTATTAAATCATAGTAGCTAGCATTTCTTTTCATTTCATTTAAATGCGTTACAAGAGTCTCTGCCGCTGCTGGGGCCATTATAGCCCCCATATTATTAGCATCATTAAGTCCCATATCTAATGCTTTACCAATAGTAGCAGACTCTATTTTAATGTTAGTAACTTCATTAGTAAGTAGTGTAGCACATGCTCCTGTTGTTGTAAATGTTGTCGTATGCTTTTTGATAGCACCATATTCAACTGGATATCTAAACTGTCTTTCTGCATTTAAGTTATGACTACTAGTAATGTTTACTACTGTTTTGGCTTGTTTTGATTCAATAAATGTTGATGAGACAATTAATCCTTCTATAAAACTAGCACAAGCACTATATACTCCTAAATATGGAATACGATATTTGGCAGCATTATAATTTGAGATACATATTTGATTTAAAAGATCACCACCAACTAATAAATCTATTTTACTATCTGTTAGTTTGTTATGTAAAAGAAGATTGTCCATTACTACTTTTTGCATTTTTATCTCAGCTTGTTCAAATGTTCTTTCGCCATAATAATAATCGTCCATGGAAAAATCATAATTTTTTAGTAAACCATCTCTTTCAAGAGGACCTACTATAGCAAAATTATCTTTAATATAGACATTTGTAAATTTTTTACTAGCCATGAATAATCACCTTCAATAACACTAAAATAAATGAACTTAATATGCCATATAAAATTACTGATCCAGCAAGTTTAAAAAAGTTCGAGCCTAAGCCTGTTATTAATCCTTCCTTTTTATAATCCAAGGCACTACTTTGGACTGAATGAGCAAAACCTGTTGTTGGTAATAAAAGTCCCGCTTTAGCTTTTGTCATCCAATTGTCAAAGAATCCTAAGGCTGTAAATAATGAAGCACTAAATATTACAATTAAACATGTCCATGTGCTTGCTACTACTCTTGTTAAATCAAACATATTCATTAACATTTGAATTATCCCTTCAACAATAAATCCTACAAATCCTCCAATTAGAAAAGCATAAATTGTATTGTGTAATTTATCTTCTCTAGGTGTGTGTTTCTTGACTAATTTTTTATATTCATCTTTATTCATAAGTAACCTCCATTTTTATTATGAAACAATAAAAAAAAGTTATACCAATTTTTAGTATAACTATTGATTAATATTTTTATCATTAGTGTCATCCCCATTACCACTGACAGGTATAACACTACCTAAATGCTTTGATTTAGGTTTAAACATACTTTTAAAAAAATCTTTGTCTCTTGCTAATATTTCTCTTACTTCTCTTGCAAAGTCACCACTATATTTTTTGGGTGTAGCTTGTATCCCGTAAGCATCAATATTTAAACACTTCGCTATATATAAACTACGATATAAATGATACTTTTGTGTAACTATTATTATTTTACTCGCTTTAAAAATATTTTTAGCACGATAAATACTATCATATGTAGAAATTCCAGCATGATCCATAAATATATCTTCAGATTTAACTCCCCTATCTATGG
>CANDSI010000224.1 GCA_947388575.1 uncultured Mycoplasma sp. | reverse complement strand
ATAATACAGGATGGTGTACAGCATCAAGTAAAGAAACAGCGATAAATCAAGTATGCGGGGGAGGTTCATATCCTGGAGGAAATTTTTATGTATATTACAGTTTAAATCAAACAGGAGAATATAAGATACCAAGACTGGCGATAAGAATGAACCAAGATAAAATAGGGGAAATAAGAGGAATAGCAAGTAGTCAAAATATAGAATCTGAGATGGAAGAAATATTAGAAGAAAAATTAAAAGAATTTCCTGATAGTAATGAATATAAGAAAAAAGTAAGTGATATGAGGGAACTTACAAAAATATATGAGAAATATCAAAATAATCAAGAACTAACAAAAGAGAATTTACGATTTTTATATGAGATTGATAGTAAAATAAAAGGTTTTGGATATCAAAAAGATCCACGTATTGAAGAAATAATAGGAAAAAGAAATAAAAGAAAAGATTTAGCAGAAGTTTTTGGATGCACAGAAGAAGAAATAGGAATAGCACCTGAAAGTATAGAAGGCAAGAAATTTGTATATTATTATGGCAATTTAGATTTAAGAAACTTAACCAGTGCCGAAGGTTTAATATTACCTGAAAATATAGGCGGATTTTTAGATTTAAGAAATTTAACTAATGCCGAAGGTTTAATATTACCTGAAAATATAGGTGGAAGTTTATTTTTAAATAGTTTAACAAGTGCCGAAGGTTTAGTATTACCTAAAAATATAGGATTCGATTTAGAGTTAAAAAGCTTAACCAGTGCCAAAAATTTAATATTTCCTAAAAGTATAGGTGGAAGTTTAGATTTAGGTAGTTTAACAAGTGTCGAAGATTTAACATTATCAGAAAGTATAGGTGGAGCTTTAAGTATATACAGTTTAAAGAGTGTCAAAGGTTTAGTATTACCTCGAAGTATAGGTGGAGGTTTAGATTTAAGAGGATTAACAAGTGCCGAAGGTTTAGTGTTACCTGAAAATATAGGCGGAAATTTACTTTTACTTAGTTTAACTATTGATGATTTATTAAATACTGAATTACCTAATAGTGCTTTAGATATATATTTAAAAGATGGTACATATTCATTAGAAGAATTAAAAAATTTAATAGTAATAAAAAGAGAAAGATTAGATTTACAAGCTAAAAGAGATATTATGCAATCTAATCCTACTATAACTGATGATAATCCAAAAAGAGGAAATATAAATATTTGGTATATACTAATACCAGCTTTTACACTTTTACTTGGTATTGTTATAGCTAGTTTAATTTATAAATTTTAAAAGCATTTTGGTTAATATAAAAAATAATTTTTTAAGTTAATTTACAAGTACTTTAAATCATGTTATACTTAAAATACAATATAAAGGAAGTAAAAAGTATGGCTAAACGTAAGTATAGAAAGATAATTAAAAGTAGTGATAGCTTAAAAATATTAATTATATTATTTTTAATTGGTAGTATTGTATATAGTTTTTATGGCGATTATATAGATAATTTCTTGTATAAATTTATGCCTAAAGAATCTTATGCTTTAGATAATATTCCTGAATATAGTGGTAAGGCTTATGTAATTATTAATGATAATGAGCCTAATTTTACAGAAGAATTAAAAAGTAAGACGAAATCATTTGAGAATTATAGTAAGCTTGATAATTTAGGAAGAGCTAAGGTTGCTTTTGCAAATATTGGTACTGATTTAATGCCTACGGAAGAAAGAGGGAGTATAGGGCAAGTTAAACCTAGTGGATGGCATACAGTAAAATATGATATAGTAGATGGTAAATATTTATATAATCGATGTCACTTGATAGGATATCAATTAACTGGTGAAAATGCTAATAATAAAAATTTAATAACTTGTACTCGAAGTATGAATACGGGAGCTATGCTTGATTTTGAAAATAAAGTGGCTAAATATATTAAAAAAACTGGTAATCATGTATTATATAGAGTTACTCCTATTTATAAAGATACTAATAAACTTGCTAGTGGGGTGCAAATGGAAGCTTACTCAGTGGAAGATAATGGTAAAGGAATTAAATTTAATGTTTATATTTATAATGTTCAAGATGGTATTGAAATAAATTATAAAACAGGGGAGAGTAAATTAAAAGAATGAATGATAGCTTAATTAGATGATTATAGTTATGAATTTAATAAAGAAATGAGGATTAAAAAATGGAAAAAGCAAAAGTTTATTTTACAAAAGAATTAACACCTGAGAGTGTTGTTAAAATGTATGAAGTTTTAAATAAGGAACTACCTGGTAGAGTGGCTGTTAAAGTTCATTCGGGAGAACAAGGAAATCAAAATTATTTGAAACCTCTATTTATGAGTCAAATAGTAAAAAGAGTTAATGGGACGATTGTAGAATGTAATACAGCTTATGAAGGAGCTAGAAATACTAGTAGCAAACATAAAGATTTATTAAAAATGCATGATTGGAGTGAATTATTTGATGTTGATTTATTAGATGAAACAGGTCCAGATAAAGTTTTAGATATACCTAATGGTAAAGTTATTAATAAAAATTATGTAGGTAAAAATATTGATAATTATGATTCAATGTTAGTGTTATAACATTTTAAAGGACATCCTATGGGTGGATATGGTGGCGCTTTAAAGCAACTTTCTATTGGTGTGGCTTCTAGTGCTGGTAAGTCTTGGATACATAGTGCAGGATTTACTTTAAATCAAAATGAGTTATGGGATAATATAGCTGAGCAAGATAAGTTTTTAGAAGCTATGGCAGATAGTGCATCTTCAGTAGTTAATTATTTCAAAGGTAATATTGCTTATATAAATATTATGTGTAATTTATCCGTTGATTGTGATTGTTGTGCGGTTGCAGAAGACCCTTGTATGAAAGATATCGGAATATTATCTAGTTTAGACCCAATAGCTTTGGACCAAGCTTGTATTGATTTAATTTATAATTCAACTGATAAGGGAAGAGAACATTTTGTAGAAAGAATAGAAAGACAAAATGGTATTCATACAATTGAAGCAGCTTGTGATTTAGGTTTTGGTACAAGAGATTATGAACTAATAGAAATTGATTAAAAGTAACAATAATATATTAATTTGTTGCTTTTTTTGGTATAATTTTTATTAGAGAGGTCAAAGCTAAATGGCAAAATTAATAA
>CANDSI010000223.1 GCA_947388575.1 uncultured Mycoplasma sp. | reverse complement strand
TTATAGTTATTATATCAAATTTTTATTGCGAAGAAAATTTACTCTTTTTCTCTGATCTATTCAAATAATCTAGTAATTATTTAAAAAATATGTTAGTATTAAATTAGTAGAGCGTTAGGTTGGAGCCTAATACCTACTTGTGTTTCAAAGTGACATTGACTACAATAGTTAATGTCATTTTATTTATTCTGAATAAGGTTACCCTTATTTGAACCTTCATCTAATCACACTCCTAACTACTCCAAAACCCCTTAGGATAAAAGAGAGCCGGATAGTGAATGAAAAAAGGCAGACATTAGCCCTAACGCTCAAGTTATTATTCTAAATTATTAAAGAGTAAATAGCAACAAAATTCGTACGACAGATTTCGACAAAAATAAAATCTCAAGGTTAATTTCTTGAGATATTTTTTATTTCATTTCTAGGAATTATTCTTACTTTAACTTTATTCATTCCTAGTATCTTACATTTTACTAATCTATGTAAGCCATCCAATATTACAAATCTTCCTTTATTTTCCATTATATCAATAGGATATGCTATATCTGATGCCATTATTCTGTCATATTGTTCTTTATAATATTCTCTGTTCTTTATTACATCATTAGGACTTATTACATACCATTCATTGTTCCAATTCCAAAATGGTATTTCAAAATGCCATTCTAACATTTCAATTTCCATATCTTCTATTGGATAATCTAATGCCCAAACATCCTTTTCATCCCAATCAAAATCTAAACCATACTTTAAAACACTTTCAGGTATTTTAATATTTTCTTCATTCATTGCTACTCATTTCCCAACTTTTAAAGTATATACATTCCATGTTTTCATTAAACTTAATTTCATATATACCATCATAATCTATATCGTTTTGTCTTAATATCCATTCTGCTATGATAGTATAACCATCTATTGCTAAAATTTTGATTTCAATATTTTGGATATTTTCTTCTTTAATGTGTTGCCATTCGTCATTAATTTCTTCTATACTTTTATAAGGTTCCATAAATGGAGTTTCTTGATAAAAGCTAGTTTTCTCAAATAAAGAAACGGTATTTTTTATATCTTTATTGTACCAATAATTTTTTAGCTTATTTAGCCATTGTTCTGCAATTTGTCTTTCCATAATTTTACCTTTCATAAAACTTAGTTAAATAGATTTTAAAATTTTATATTTATAGAATAATTAACCTTCAAATTTAGCGTCTAAATAATAAATTGGTCGTCCTTCTTTAAAATATTGTTTTTCATAATTAGTCATAATATTCTTAATAGGATATTCATCATGATGTAAATCTAGACTTACTCTTTCAAATGTATACCAGTATCCTGATAAAGTTTCTAGTGAATATGCAAAGAAACCTTTGTTGTCTGTTTTTAAAATAATGTGTTTATTCTTTTTAAATATTCTATCATATAATTTTAAAAAACTTTCGTGAGTAAATCTTCTTCTTTCATCAATCTTTTTAGGCCATGGATCACAAAATGTTAAATATATAGTATCTATTTCTTTACCAAAAATATTCGCAACTTCATTTGCATCTATATTTATTAGTTTTAAATTTTTTAAATTTTCTTTTTGTAATCTATTTATAGCATTTACCATTTGCGAATCATTTACTTCTAAACCGATAAAATTGATATTAGGATATGTTTTAGCCATATCAATTATAAAATCTCCTCTACCCATTCCTAATTCTAAATAAATAGGATTATTGTTTTTAAATGCTTCTTTATGCCATTTGTTTTTATATACACTTGGATTATTTACAACATATGGTGAATCTTTTACTATTTTATCTGCGTTTTTTATTTTTATATATTCCATAAAATCACGTCCTTGGTTTATATTATACCATATATTTGTTTTTGTTTCATTAAAATTTATTTATGAAAAAAGAATAACCTTTTCGATTATTCTAATTCTTCTTAGGTTTTTTTACAACGTATATTGCAAAACCAAATAATATTACTCCTATACTAGCAATTATCCACATTAAGTTATTTCTTTTATTATCAGTTATTATTGGTAATGTTACTTCTGGACTAACTGTTTTTAATTCTTTATATGATACTACATATTTGCCTAAACTCTTAGTTGTTATTTCTATATTATCACCATTTTTTACATAATCTACTGGCTTAATAATATTATTTTCGGTTATTTCATATACTCCAATAAATTCTTTTAAACCTTTTAATCTAATACTTATCTTAATTGGACTACTTGATGTTATGTTTAGTTTTTCTGAATTACTATTAATCATGTGTATATCATAGTATTCACTTAATTCTCCAAATTTTCCTTTTAATTCATCTGCTAGCTCAAATTTGTCAGCTTTTAATGTTCCTTCTTCTTTTAAAGCACTTACTGGTATTTCAACATTAATACCATTAACTGTGTATTTTTTATATTCAGTGTTAACTGGTTTATTTGGTTTATTATCGATTCCTGGTTTATTTCCTGTATTTCCACCAGAGTTATTACCGCCATTTGGTTTGTCTCCTCCTGGATTACTTGGATTATTTGGTTCATCAGTTCCAGGCTTATCTCCTTCATTTGGCTTATCTGGAATATTTGGTGTATCAGGATTTTCAGGAATATCAGGGTTAATCGGTTTATCAGGATTGTCTGGATTATTAGTATCATCTTTAAACGATGTAATAACCGCGGTTAATTTACCAACATTACCAGCTTTATCATAGAAGATTATGTCGTAACTTCCATTACTTGTAAATTCATAAACTCCTATTCCCTCTTTATATGTTATTTCTTCACTTAGATTTATTACTGTTACAATTACCTTATTATCTATATTCTCATATTTTAATTCGGCAGTTGGGGCTATCTTGTCTATCCAATTTACTTTAGCTTTAATAGTCCCTCTATTTCCAGCGGTGTCTCTAAATTCAAATGTAAACTCGCCATTTTCTTTAAATGTGTAACTCTTACTATTGTTATTATTAATTACTGTCGCATTTTCATTAAAATCAATAGTTACTGTTACATCTTCATTTGTTAATGTTGTTTTACTATATGTTAACGCTGCATGAGGTGGATCTAAATCTATCCAGTCAACTTTGGCAGTTGCACTTCCTTTATTACCTGCTCTATCAACAAATTCAAAA
>CANDSI010000222.1 GCA_947388575.1 uncultured Mycoplasma sp. | reverse complement strand
AATACAAAAAATCTTGGAGGTATAGATTTTAAGATAAAAGAATATCATTTTGAGATTACAACATATAGGGAAGAGATAAAATATAAAAATAGAAAACCCATTGAATACAATTATGTTGATAATTTACTAACAGATTTAAATAGAAGAGATTTTACAATAAACGCCATATGTATGAACAAAAAGGGCGAAATCATAGATTTAATAAATGGCACAGAAGATTTAAGAAATTACAAAATCCGAATGATTGGGAGTATTGAAACAAAGATAAAAGAAGACCCTTTAAGAATACTAAGAGGAATACGAATAGCAACCCATTTAAACTTTACCATTGAAAGTAATTTATATAAAAGTTTCAAAGAAAATATCAAAGAAATACTAACTTTATCAAGTACAAGAATTAAAGAAGAAATAGATAAGATTTTATTATCAGATTATGTTCGCAAAGGCTTAAAATTACTAAAGGAACTAGGTATTACTAAGATATTAAAAATAGAAAATTATGAAGATATCGTACCTATTAAAAGTTTAGAAGGAATGTATGCTCAAATAAAAATAGGATATGACTTACCATTTACAAAAGTAGAAAAAGATAATATAGAGAAAATGAAAAAAATACTTAAAGAAAAAGAAATAACTAAAGAAACCATATATCAATATGGATTATATTTATGTTTAATAGCCGCCGAAATAAAAGGTATTAATAAAAAGACTATTAACAAAATGTATAAAGAATTACCAATTCATGACAAAAATGAAATTAATATAAAGGCTGAAGAATTAATGCAAGAATTTGGAATTTGTGGTAAAATGATAAGTACAACATTTGAAGAATTAGAGAATTTAATAATAAACAATAAATTAAAAAATAAAAGAAGTGAAATAATAAAATATTTAAAACAAAAGTAGGAAGTGACGTCTCATGGATAAAACAATATTTGAATGTAAAAAATATGTTACAAACAGTATTTTTATCAAAAAAGCACTAGCTTTAAAATTATCATTAGAAGAGTTTTTAATGTTAACATATTTTGACAATGATTATAACAGCTTTTTAAACATTGAAGATGTTAGTAAGAATCTAGGTTTATCATTAGATGAGGCTTATAAAATATTTAATAATTTAATTTCTCGCAAATTAATTATTATTGAAAGTACTAAAGATTTAGAAGGCAGAATGATTGAAAGAGTAAGTTTAGACAATTTTTATGATATGATTGTTGAAGAAAAAGTAGAAGAGAAAAAAGAAAATAAAAAAATAGATATATATAGTCATTTTGAATCAGAGTTTGGTAGAACTATAACTAGTATTGAATATGAAATAATAAATGCTTGGATAGAAAAGGGCTATACTGAAGAATTAATTTTAGGAGCATTAAAAGAGGCGGTATATAATAATGTTAAAAATCTAAGATACATTGATAAGATATTATATGAATGGGGTAAAAAAGGATTTAAGAGTATGTCTGATGTCAATAAACATTTAGAAAACAAAGAAGACAGACCAGAAAAGAAAGAATTATTTGATTATAATTGGTTAGATGATACAGATGAAGAGTAGTTATTTAATCGAGGAATTAGACAAACTTTACCCTGATGCTAGATGTGAATTAAATTATACTAAAGATTACGAATTATTAATTGCGACTGTATTAAGTGCTCAATGTACAGATAAAAGAGTCAATAGTGTAACGAGCATATTATTTTCTAAATATGATATTTATACTTTAAGTATTGAAAATGAAAAAGAAATAGAAAAAATTATAAAACCATGTGGTTCGCAAACTAAAAAAGCTTATTACATAAAAACAATCGCTGAAAAATTAATAAGTGATTATGAAGGAAAAGTACCAAATAATCGAGAGTATTTAGAAAGTCTACCAGGAGTAGGAAGAAAAACTTGTAATGTTGTTTTATCAAATTTATATGATGTTCCTGCTATTGCAGTTGATACTCATGTATCAAGAGTAGCGATAAGACTCGGATTAGCGAGTAAAAATGATAGTGTTCTAACAATAGAAAAAAAACTAATGAAAAAGTTACCTAAAGAAAAGTGGAGTAGGCTTCACCACCAATTAGTATTATTTGGTAGATACAAATGCAAAGCCATAAAACCAATTTGCCAAAAATGTCCTTTTATTGACTTTTGCAAAGAGAAAAATAAAAATATCTAAAAATATTAAAAAGTATTATTTGACAAATAAAAAATTTAGAATTATAATAAGTCTGCTTTATGAAAGGGGACTTTTTATATGTATAAAGATTATAGAAGTATTAATGGAGAAACTTTAGTAAGTGATGAAAAAGGAATGCATCAAATAGAAACAACAGATAAAATAGGAGTAGAGTTAGAGCTTGAAAATGAAATTGAGATTTTAGAAAATATCATTGCTAATTTAAACAAGGAGCAAAACAATATAGGAACGCATAAAAGTATTAAAGAAGCTAGAGAAAAAACTATAGTTATGATAATTGGGATAATATGTGGAACATTATTAGCCGCGGGATTAAATCATTTTTCTGTAATGGCTAAATGGGAAGTTTCGATTCCATTTCTACCATTTATTCACACTCATGAAATGTTATGTGCACTTTTTTCTTTGATAATTGGCACATCACTATCAAGCTTAATTGGAGGCATATTTTTTTCTGAATGCAATAAGAAAGAAAATAGATTATATGAAATCGAAAATGAATTAGAGTATTTATATAGCGAGCTAAATGCTAAAAAAGAAGAACTTGAAGAACTAAGAAAAACTAGTAAAAAAGAGAGTATCACTGACACAACAATTCATTCTATAGATAATAGTAAATATCGAGCAGAATTAAAAGAAAGATTAAATTTACTATCATACATAAGACAATATAAAGATATACTAAGAAAGCATTTAGAGAATGGAACATTAATAGAAGAACTAAGAGGATTAGAGATTCAACCAGAAGATATTTCTTTTGCAGAAACAGCATTAAAAATAGTATTAGAAAAATAAAAAAGTTACTCACAAGAGTAGCTTTTTAAATGTTCTTATTAACATCATTTAATAACTTTTCAAAATCTTTTATTGAAGAAATACCATCACATTGTAAAAGTTCATCTTTAAAATATAGTATAACAGGAATATTATCAAGATTTTTACTATCAATATTA
>CANDSI010000221.1 GCA_947388575.1 uncultured Mycoplasma sp. | reverse complement strand
AATCTTTCAAAAGAATTAGATTTTATTTCTTCTTGCAATCTTCTAACAGACAGATTTCGTTCTACACATAAATTAAGATAATAATTTCTTTCACATTCATCTTTAATTATTAAAACTTCTCTAAAATGACTCCAAGTCAATTGTCTCCACACTGTGGAGATTATTGGAAAAGTCAAATAAAATTGACGAAATTTAAATAAGTTAGATTTATTATATCCTCTACCATAATTTTTAGTATATAGAATACTCCACTTTTTTATTAATTCGTTTCCATACTTTGCTTTATTACTTCCGCCTTGAGCTTCAACTAAAAGTTTTCCTATTTCCCAATAATTTCTTAAAGTATCGTAATTTTCTTCTAATACTCTTCTTTTTTTATTAATCTCATTTCTTTTAATGCAGTTCTCAATCTCTACATAATAGTCCTGCTTTTCCATAAATAATATCTCCTTTTTATCAACTTAACATAATTAGTCCAAGTTGTCAAAATACAGATTTTTCAAAATCTACTTAGCCAAAAAGCATAAATCTGCTTAACCAATTTTTGAGATTCTGTTTAAAAAATATCATATTTCTCACCAAAAAACTAAAATTTGTTTTTTTGTTTCTTTACATATTTATTACAGAAAAAAAGAATAAGCTTTTTAAACTTACTCTCCAAATACAGGTAATTCAACTTCTTTACCTTTATTTTTTCTAGGTTTATTAATATTCTTAAGTCCACATTTATAACCTAAGAAAGTACCTCCTCCAATAAATAAAATTGAACATGCGGTAATTATAATTGCTACAATATTTATTTCTTTTGGAATAAAAGTATAAACATTAGCTTCATCCAAGTTTTCGCCTACAACAATAGTTATAACACCATCTCGTTCATAAATTGTAACTTTATCTCCTTCAGCATTAGGAATACCATCTATTTTAAAACCTTTATTCTTTTTATAATAATAAACAAACTTTTTACTATCAAATTTACTAGTTAATTTTCCATTAGAAATATTTACACCTTTAAGTAAATGAGGAATAACTTCTTCAAAAACATCTTTATCTTCATCTGGTTTATCATTTTCAATTTCTTCAGGTGTTCCCTCTAATCTTGTAACTTTTATAATATATTCTTTAGTTTTACCATCTTCTGCGGTTACAACTATTTTAACCTCATTTTCTCCAACTTGCAGATTATCAGCTCCTGTAATATCTACTTTAGCAAATGCTTCATCTTCAGCAATAGCTTCTATTTCCAAATTTTTAATTTTATAAGGAACTTCTACCTTATAACTAGTTGTATTTTTATTAAATTTAGGATTTAAAGTTATATCCTCTCCTAAATTTAAACTAGCTAAATTATTATTAGAATTTTTTTCTTCAGCTGCATTAGGATCTTTACCTCTTGTTACTTTAACAGTATAAGTTTTAACAGAACCATTCTCAGCAGTTACTTTAATAGTTACATTAGTAACTTTACCAGCTTTTAAACTAGAGCCCCCACTCACTACTACTTTTGATTTTGAATCTTCTGCAGTCGCTTCCACTTTAATACTAGATACATCAAAAGGTACACTTACATTATAAGTAGTTCTACCACTACTAAAACTTGGACTAAGAGTACCAGTACTAAGTTTAATACTAGATAAATTATTATTCTTACTTCGATTATCTTCTCTAGTTACTGTAATAGTATAAGTTTTTTTATCACCACTAGGTGCCGTAACAACAACATTTATTTTATTATCACCATAATTTAAAGATTTAGAACCAGTACCACTTACCTTAGCTCCACTATCCTCAGCACTAGCACTAACATTAATACTAGTAACATCACTACCTACTTTAACACTATAATTAGTAGTATCTTTATTAAAATTAATAGAACCATTTGATACACTTAAACTAGAAAGATTAGCATTAGAACTAGGAGGTGGTGTTATTGTAATAGTTTTAGAAGGATTATTTGAAGAAGCTACCTTACCTAATCCTTCAGAAACTTCGGAGTCTATTAATTTAATAGTAGTATTTCCCTCTTTTTTTGTTTTAAAAACAAATTTAATCAAATTACCAGAAGTGCCCATAATTCTGCTATCCTCACTACTAGAAAAGCCATGAACAATACCTGAACTAGCATATTTTACTGCAAATGGAGCCATACCAGAACTAGAAACCATTTCTAAATAATTTTTATCATAAACTAATTCCCCACCTATTCCAGCAACACCACCTTCAACATTACTAATATTACTAATAGCCAAAGTTATTGTTATTTCTTTTCCTACTGAAATTTCTCCACTACCATTTAAACTTAAAGTTGCACTTCCAGCATAAACATTTAGATAGGAAAAAAGAAATAAGAGAACCGCAAAAGCTAAAAACTTTATATTTCTTTTAAAATCTGTCATACTTATCACTCCGATTTTGTTTTTTAGCCATTTCTTTCCTTTTTATTTCTTTTAATATCTGTGATAATTATATCTCATATTTTGTTTTTTAGCCATTTCTTTTCTTTTTATTTCTTTTTTTAATTGATTTAACTCATATTGTTTTAATAACATTCTAAGTTTATCAGTATTATGAGTCTCCATACCTTCACGAATAGCCGCTATAAGCTCATCTTTGGTAATAGTTTGGTCGAAGAAATCAAAATTTCTAGTAACTTCTTCTAAGTCTTCATCTGTTAAATCCTCGTAATCTGCTTCCATTAATTTTTTAGGAGGTTCAGTATTTGGAATTTGACCATTACCTTGATTTAATACTCCTCCTGGATAAACCACATCATCATCTGTACCATTTCTAGAACCAAAATTAAATTCTGGTTTAAAATCAATAACAGGAGTTGGTGGAGTTGGTTGCATAACAACTTGTTTTTTCTCATCTCTATCTTTTTTTCTCTTTAAAAGAACAATAAGAAGGACTAAAACTCCAAGTAATCCAAGACCTAATAATAAGAACATTAAAAATTGACCTAAGTTCATACCCATAACTGCTGCTTCTGGTTTATCAACATTAATTTGATAATATTTTGTAAAACCATTTTCATCAGTAACTTTAATTAAAACAACATTATTACCAGTTTTAAAGTTTCCATTACCAGTAATCTCTACTTTTGCATTTTCATTTTCAGTTTTTGACCAGAAATAGATGACTTATTTTCGG
>CANDSI010000220.1 GCA_947388575.1 uncultured Mycoplasma sp. | reverse complement strand
GCACGATCAATTCTATTTAAAATTGATATATCATAGGTTAAATTTTTTAATTCATTAAAAGCCTTCTTTGCATAATCTGTATAGCTTGTACAAGTGTAATATGCATAGGTCAT
The DNA here is from genome assembly GCA_947388575.1 of uncultured Mycoplasma sp. The sequence goes on along the minus strand of CANDSI010000220.1, from coordinate 3,058 downwards.
ATTATAAGCAATTCTTTCTTCAATTTTATATGAAGTTAAATCATGATAATTTACGTTTATATTCCAATGTTTAATTAATCTAACTAATGGTTTTATTTTATATGAATTATTATTGTTTGTTTCAGTTAGCTTATCATTAAAATCATTAGGATATGTTGACATCCAACCTCCATTACCATCTGGTATATAATATGTCCCCCAGCTATTATATGCAGGCACTAATTCGAACTTAATTTTATTTAATTCCAAAACAATAGTAGGTGATGATTGATATATTTCTGATGTTGAATATTTTGCTTCTGTAAATCTTTTAAGCCTATCTAAAAAAGTCTGAGGCTTATAATTATTAGAATTATCAAAGACAATCATATAATCCACATCTGAATTTTCATCTACTTTTCTTGGCAATATAGTTACTCTTGTGTAAGAGCCAAATTTAAATTGTTCTCTAATATCTAAACCAAAGTACGAATTTAGTCTTGTTTCAAGAGTATTTATAGAAGTATTAATACTATCTTTTTCATTTGTAGAAAGTACAAGATTAGAAGCACAATCATTTAAAACTGGGGGATTTTCATATCGGCCTATAAGGCCTTGATACTAGCTGGCACTAAAGTGCCACCAGTTTGACAGCTTACGCCACTTTCGCTTGCGTTTCTGTTACTTACTACCCTTTAAAAGGGTATTTAAATTCTTTTATCGTCATTTGATCTGTCATCATGTCTTCTTTCAATTGATTTGCTACATAGTTATATACTGCAGACTTGTTATTTCCTACTGTACTTACATAAAATCCTCGACACCAAAATGTTCTATTTCCATATTTGTATTTCAAATTCGCGTGTCTTTCAAATATTCTCAGTGTACTCTTTCCTTTCAAATATCCCATAAATGATGATACACTCTATTTCGGTGGTATACTTACATACATGTGTATGTGTTCTGGACATGCTTCTGCATTTATTACTTCGACATCTTTTCTTCTACATAATTCTCTCAGTATCATTCCTATTTCTCTCTTTAGTGTTCCATATATTTCTTTTCTTCTAAATTTTGGTTCAAACACTATATGGTACTTGCATTCCCACGTTGTGTGTGCTAAACTATCTGTGTATGAACTTTTCATACATCCCGCTCCTCTCATATTTAATATTTAAGCTGTCAAACTTTAAATATTATATCATGTTTGAGTGGGCTTTTTGTTACTTTGTGCATAACTATAAGTTTTTTATTCCCCCAGCATAGCTGGGGGTTTACTTTAATGTTAAAAAAGACCGTTTCTTTTGAAACGGTTTAAGTTTTTGTGTTCATCAAACTTTTTGATAGTCTTGAAATTAAGTTATATCAAGGCTTCCAAAAAGTTCGACGAAACTTCTTATTGGCTCGGGTGGTTAGATTCGAACTAACGCATGTCGGAGTCAGAGTCCGATGCCTTACCACTTGGCGACACCCGAATATCAAATTTATAACATAATTATTTTAGCATAATTTATTTAAAAGAGCAATATTTTTGATTTAATTCGTTGTTGATTTTTTTTCACTTTAGTGTTATCATATATTATATAAATTTACTAAGGAGAAAATATATGTTGTTAAAACAAGATATTGAGTTTTATAGTCCAACTATTTTAAAATCATATAATCTAGATAAAACCATGCGTTATCAGCTTAATATGCTTGAAAACTTAGATTTATTTACTAGAAGACATAGTGAAAATGTAGCAAATTTAACTTGTAGAATGTGTGAGTATCTACATACTAGTAAGTCTTTTACTATTCACGCAACAATCGCTGCATATTTACATGATATTGGTAAAATCTTTATCCCTCCTGATATATTATCTAAGCCCTCTTTACTTACTGATGAAGAGTTCGATATAATGAAAACTCATACAACTATTGGTTATAACATGTGTATGAAGGATTTAAAACTTCGTCCTTATGCGGGAGGTGCCCTTTATCATCATGAGTGTTTAGATGGATCACGGATACCCTAATAACGTTACAAAAAAAGACATCCCTTATTATGCACAAATTATACATATAGCAGATGTTTTCGATGCTATTGTAACTAAAAGGCAATATAAAACTCACGTCAATATCTCTGATACTTTAAAACTTTTAATAAGAGATACGCAACCTACACGTCAAACTGTTGCTTTAGATTTATTAAATACTTTTTCAAAGGATGGAAAGATTAATCCTAAGGTTTTAAAAGTTTTATTTAAAGTTGTTATTGATGATACTTTGTACGAAATGTCTTGTACTTTAGAATATATGGAATATTTGAAAGACCAAATTAAAAGGCTAATTAAAATACAAAAATTTGATGAAAAAATGAAAGGTTCTAAAAGGCAGTCTGAAATAGATTACTATAAAGATTATATGCGTTTACTTTTTGAAAGAGGTGAAAATTACGAAAATTATAGGCAAGTCTTGAGTGAATATAATGACGCATTAGATGTCAAAGAAGATTTGATAGGAAAATTGAAAAGAGAAATTGAGATTATAAAAGCTTTAAAAGCTTAAAAGGGTGTCATTACGGCACCCCTTTTGTTATTCTTCCAAACCGAAGCTTACACCAAGTGCATTATTTATTTTATTTATTATTTTACCATCATCAATATGACCAATTCTTTCTTTTAATCTGCTTTTATCTATTGTTCTAATTTGTTCGGTTAGTACTATTGAATCTGATTTAAGTCCACTACATTCTGTACCTATTTCTATATGTGTTGGGAGCTTGTTTTTGCCTGTCTGTGATGTGATTGCTGCTGCAATTACTGTTGGGCTATATTTATTTCCTGTATCATTTTGTATGATTAATACTGGTCTTATTCCCCCTTGTTCTGATCCAACTACTGGACTTAAATCTGCATAAAACATATCTCCTCTTTTTATTACCATTATTTTATCACTCCTGATATTCCATATATTTTCAGATATATTTTAACTATTAGTTTCAAGATATTCTTTTTAAAGTATATCTCTTGGATTTGTCTTATTTATTACTATTTCATTATATAATATGTAAACTGTCCTATTTTGGTTAATGTCT
>CANDSI010000219.1 GCA_947388575.1 uncultured Mycoplasma sp. | reverse complement strand
ATCTCCTGCGTGATTTGCTCTTTCATCATCTGGAATATGATGATAAATTTCTTTACTGAAGACTGATCGATATTTTTACTTTTATTATCTACTTGTGTGCTAGTTTTATTTGAGATTTCATTTTTACTTGCGTGAGATAATTTTAATAAATTACTCCCAGTAGTATAATAAAATAATGATAATAGTACAAATATAAATATCTTGATTTTTAGGTTTTAATTTTTTCTTTTATATCTTCTCCTTTGCTGCATTTATCTAACTCCTTGCTAAGCCATTTTAGACTTACAAGAATATGATATAAAACAAAAGTCAAAAATTCGTCAAATTTATAATTTTTTTATTTAAGATTAAAATAATTACTTGCCTTATTAAGAGTTATACCTTTTAAAGTTGCCATTTCTTCAATGGTAACAAAAGCATATCCATTTTTTGATAATTCTTCCATTGCTAGTAATGCCCCATCTATTGATGTCTCATATAAATCGTGTAATAAAATTATTCCTCCATCGTGAGCATTATCAATAATATATTTTGCTATTTTATTCTTATCTTTATATTTCCAATCTTCTGTATCTAAATCCCAAAGAATATTATACATATTAGCAAGATTTTTAATATTTTTATTTGTATTACCATACGGAGGTCGTAAATAAAGAGTGTTGCTACCAGTTACTTCCTTTATTACATTGTTTGTTTTTTTAATTTCATCTACTATTTGATTATTGTTTAATTCAAAAAGGTTTTTATGATTGTAAGTATGACTTCCTATTAAATTACCCATATCGTATGCTCTTTTCAAAGTATCTTCATAAGTTTTTACACGATTACCAACAACAAAGAAAGTTACACGTGCATTATATTTATCCAAATTATCTAGCAATTTATTGGTAGTTTTAGAATTAGGTCCATCATCAAAGGTAAAAGCAATCAATTTTTTATTTTTAAACTTATTTATATCTCTTTCAAAATTATTTATAGGTTGATTATTTGTAGTAGTATCAGTAGTATTATTATCAATATCCTGTCTATCGTTTGGAATTTGATAACTATTATTTTCATTTAAAAGAGTATTTTCCTCTTGATTCTCTTTTTTTTGATTATCAATAACTTGCTCATTTTCATTTATCAAAGACTCATTTGCACTAACATGAAAAGACTTTAAGATATTGTTTACACAATTTAATATTAAAACTGTAAAAATAATAAAACAAATTACTTTTATTCTATATTTTAATTTCTTTTTGATATAAATTTTTCTTTTTCTCATAAAAAAACTCCTTGTCGTGCCATTTTAGGCTTACAAGGATATGATATAAAATAAAAGTCAAAAATCCGTCAAATTTTTATTTTTATTATTACTTTTGCACCATTTTTTTCATCATTGTCAAGTTTTAGTTCTCCACCATGCTTATTACATAGGATACTGCTTATCGTTAAACCCATACCATAATGTCCATCTTTATTATTTGAAATAATCAATTTATGATTTCCAGACAAAACATTTTTACTAAAACCAATACCATCATCTTTTATAATAATGATTAAAAAATTATGTTTTATTTCAAATGAAATTTTAACTTTTTTCTTTGCATATCTTAAGGCATTATTTATAATATTTTCTAATATTCTATAAACAACATCAACATCAATGTTAAAAATGCCTTTTGGTATATGATCTATAATTTCTAATTTAATCGCTTTAGATTTAGTCATCAATAAAAAATCATTACAAGCATTTTCTATAAATTCTTTTATGCTTACTTCTTTACGCTCAATTTTTATTTCATCTAATTGATTTATTGCACGAATAGAATTAGTATAGTTTTCTAATCTTTCAGTTGTTTTATTTATATTATTTATTATTTCAATAATTTTTTCATTAGATAAATCTTTATATTCTAAATTTTCTTGTAAATATTCTGTGTACCCTTTTATAATGGTAATAGGATTTCTTAAATCGTGAGCAACAGAAGTTTGTAAAATTTTTCTTTCTTCTATCATTTTCCATAATTCTTTATAATTTTCTTCTAACGCTTTTCTCATTTCTTCAAATGAAGAACACAACGCCCCCATTTCATCATTAGAATCATAAAAAACATTAAAATCAAGATTTTCTTTTGCTATTTCTTGCATTGAATTTGATAAAATTCTTAAAGGCTCTTTTAATTTTCTTTTATAAAAAATAAATCCTGCTATCAAAATACCACTAATTGAAAATAATAAAGGAAGTAATACCATTAACACTCCTGTTGCTTGATAAGCAAATTTTCTTTTAGGAGTAAGTTTTTCAAAACTATTTTCTATTTTTACAACTTTTATCTCAATGTCGTCTAATGATATATAATCCTTTGATGATTCTGAGTTATCTATTATCATTGGCATTTTTACTGCTTCACTACCTAACTCAGTTGCTACAACTATATTCATTTTTTGCCCTTCTTGATTAGTGAGTTCTAATGTTAAAACAACATCATTTGAATTTGGAACCAGATAATTTCTAAATTTTGTGCCACCCCAAATACATATTATTGACAATATAATGACAATTAGAAATGTAATAAAAACAACAAAAGCAAAAAACTTTCTTATTGATAATGATTTATTCATATTTTTTAATTTTTCCAATAGTAACCAACTCCCCAACTTGTATCTATGTACTCTTTTCCAGTAACATCTTTAAATTTTGCACGAATTTTGCGAATATGCTCTTTAACTACATTATTATCTCCTAGAGCATCGTATCCCCAAATTTTTTCATAAATTTGTTCTTTATCAAAAACCTGTCCGGAATTAGAAATTAGAAATTCAATTATATCAAATTCTTTTTTAGAAAATGGTATTTCTATTTTTTCAAAATATATTTTTCTACTTGATAGATTTATTATTAAACCATCTGTAAGTGTCATAATTGATAAATTATTTTTACTTCTTTCATCTCGTCTTAAATGTGCTTCAACTCGAGCAGTTAATTCTTTCAAACTAAATGGCTTTGTAATGTAATCATCTGCTCCATACCTAAAGCCATTTATCTTATCTTGTTCACTAACTCTAGCAGTCAAAAAAATTATAGGACAATAAATATAGTCCCGAATACTTTTGCATAATTCTAAACCATTTACACTTGGCATATTTATATCTAAAATAATCAAATTAGGAGATTTAGGAATATATAATAGTGCTTCTTCGCT
>CANDSI010000218.1 GCA_947388575.1 uncultured Mycoplasma sp. | reverse complement strand
GGCTTTTTACATATTTTAACTCCACTTTTTGGAGTGTATTTGCATTTGGCAGGGGCGGAGAGAATCGAACTCCCATCAAAAGTTTTGGAGTGTAAATCGACCACCCTCTGCATTTGCTCCTAATAACCTAATTATACAGGGAAATAGGGCATTTAGTCAATCATTTTTAATCAACTTTAATTCACGAATAATCAAAAATAATTAAAAATAATCGACATCAGTTTAAGCATTTGGTACACAATTGGTACAATAATTTTAGGCATTGTATTTCTTGTGTACCAAAATAGCAAAAACTATTGTCTAGGGTTTAAATTATAATAACTTCATTATATCTTAATTCTAGGCTCTAATGGGTCGATTTTTATAGTATGATATAGAGCTTGAAATCCATCAAAAATGTGGTCAATCTCATCATCATCTAACACATTATCAATTTTCATAATTTTGTCAAATATAGGAAACAACTCTCTAAAATAATTTTGACAGCGTTCTAATTGTATATCATAATTAGAATCATCAATAAACTCATTTCCTATTTTTTCTAACACACTTACTAACTTCTTATTATCAGTAAATCGATTGGAAACAATACGATATAGGTCAGCCATATTTAATCCTAATTTATTATAAAATTCTTCCTCATATAACTGAACTAATTTTTTATCTTCATTATAATTAGCCTGTGCATAATAGGTTAGAGTAGTTTCTATATTTTCATGACCAACACGGTTTTGAATAGCCTTTAAGTTTTTTCCATGAGCAACATAAAAAGATGTATTAGTAGCTCTCATATTTTTTAACGGTACTTCTTTTTTGAGACCTATTTTTTGAATAAACAATTTAAATTCTCTAGTATAGCGATCAGGGTCAACAATATCCATACTGTCCCATGCAGTAAAAATAAAATCATCATCGTTAACTACGAATCCACAAGCCTCTTTAAATTTTTTATAATTTTTTAACAACTCTAAAACATAGCTCGTACAAATAATTTCTCTTTCACTTTTCTTTCGTTTAACAGGCTTAATTATATAACGATTATCTATTTTAGATTTAACAAACGCTCTTTCAATACTAACAGTTCCTCTAAACCAATTTATATCACTCCATTTTATTGCAAGAGCCTCTTCTCTACGACAACCCATATCCATCATAAAAGTAATGAGAGTTTTAAATCGAATATTCTCAAATTCTAGCTTTTCCTTTATATAATGCATTTCTTCATCAGTAAAGTATTCTTTATCTTCAGCAACAGCCTGTGGCTTTCTCTTTACATTATCAAAGGGATTACTAGATATTATTTTAAGGTCATTCTTAAAATAATTAAAAACTTTATGCACAAAAGAAAAGGGTTTATAAATTGTATTCTCTGACAATCTTTTACCTTTATTTTTACCTTTAGTAGCAGGTCTATCCCATAAATAATCTACAAAACCTTGTGCATAATCATCATCTACTTTATTAATAGGAACATCAAAAATGCCATAATCTAAAAGATATTTACTATTTTTAAAATCATAAATATCATTTTCATAAGTAGAAACCTGTATAAATTCTCTATCATGGTCTTTTTTTCTTTCCTTTAAATAAAGCTCTATACCATCACTTACTAAATTATATTTAGTTATTTTCCATTTGGATTCGTTTATAGTTTCTTCTTTTTCTTTAATCTCTTTTTGATCTATCTCAATTTGCTCGAGCATTTCATATTTTATTCTTATTGCCTCTAATAAATTATGAACCAATTTTGTTCTTCGTTTATCAAAAGCAGGAATAGATATTCTAAAATCAGTTGAACTAGTTTCAGTAATATACTTTAAATCTTCATCCGTAATACCCAAGCGTTTAGCTTCGCTATAAGAAATAGAAAAACGGTCAACAACTTTTTTGTTTAAAAGTTTGGCTATGTTCTATTCCTCCAACTCTCAAGTTTTTCGGGAATATCATTTACAACTTTCTCATGATTTTTAGCAAGATAATCATCAATGTCACCTAAACTAAAATATCTTTTATTTCCAATCCAAGTTACCTTTAATTGACCGTTATTTATAGCATTCGTTAATATGTGTTTCGATAACATAGGATATAAATCTATAACCTGATTAATACTATACAAATCTTCATCTCTTGTTTTTTCTATTGAAACACCATCTTCATATTCTTTTATCAATTTACCAATTTCTAAAAGTAAATCTCCCAAAGATATTTTTCTATTATCTATTCATCACCCCTCCAACATTACAATCTTGATATATCATAGGTTTTTTCTAAATTTTTGGTAATAGTATCTATAACAAAATCTCTTGCTTTATTATGCATTTCTCGAGCCTTAACATCTTCAAATGAATAAGAATCTAAATCTGCACCATCCCACATATTCATATTATTACAATTTATATGTTTCCCAATAATAATCTCAATATGGTTATTTATTTTTCTATCATTAGGAAGATAAGCCCAAATGCATAAGTCAAGGTTCGGATTATATTTATCAAATAATTTTAAAACACAACCTTGTTCTTTACCATTATTAAAAATTTCAACTACTCCATCAGTATTTATTTGGTCTTTATATAGTTGATTAATAACAGCTTTGAATATATCTTCACTTTTCTTTACTTTTTCATTCCATACTATCATATCTTTATATCCTCATTTAATTCAGTTATTTTTTTTATATATTCATCAGGAATATTATCAACTAAATAGCGTTCAAAATAGTTTTTCCAGCTCTCTTGAATGGCAAAATAATCTTTATCATAATATTTTAATGATTTTAGCCTTGTTTGACAATCTTCTTCGTACCAATCATCATTACGATTTAATTCTTCAATCGCTGTTTTTATATAAGAAAAATCATCGAGAACTTGCATAAATTTGTTTTTATCATCATAGTCACAATCACAATTATCTAAAAAATTATAAAGATAGCCTAAATCATCGCTATAATTATTTTCATGCCATTGATATAAACCACCATTTTCAACATGATAATTAAAATTACCAAACATAACGGCTGTTTTTTCATAGTCAGTAAGTTTATTCAAAAACTCATCTCGATCGCATCCATCTTCCCATTTTTTATATGACTCATCCATAATATATTGCCATAGAGAATCAATTTTTGAATAAATCATATCTTTAAAAACCTCAACTCCCATATTTTCTTTAAATTCAAAAAATTGAACTATGGAAT
>CANDSI010000217.1 GCA_947388575.1 uncultured Mycoplasma sp. | reverse complement strand
TAAAATATATATAATCTTTATATGTTCCCAAATATATTTTTGTCCGATTTAACTTTACGCCATACTCTTTTAGTTTGTGGTATGTATATACCGCTTCAGTATAATATTTTATTTTGTCTAAATAAAATACTTTGTAACTATTTTTAGTTTCTGGGTCAATATAATTATCATCTAAAGCACTTACTTCACAGCGCAATAAAATGCGACTTTCTTCACCAGTTAAATTGTGAAAATAAACATATACAATGTCTCCTACTTTAAAATCTTGAGCATTTTTACCATTAATTCCTCCATTAATCCATGGTACGCCATGTTTTCCCCTAGATGCGGAGTTTTTTCTTTCTGTTAATAAGTTGTCAATTTTGTAACTTTTAAAGTCAGCAGGTATTAAATGAAAAGTTCTCTCGTTTAACATTTCTTTACCATTCTTTTTCTAAGTCTAGAGAGGTAAAAGCGCCTAAATCATATACTTCAAAACCTAAACCTTTTAATGTTTCATATGCTTTTTTACTTCTAACACCACTTCTACAATAAACAAATACTACTTTTTCTTTAGCAATTTCACTATCTTTATTTATTTCATCATAAGGAATGTTTATAGAACCTTTAACATGGCCTTCATCATATTCTTCTTTAGTTCGAACATCAATTACAATATATTCCTTCTCTTCCATTATTTGTTTATAATCATTACTTGAATTCACATCTTTATTTTCTTTGGTACTACATCCTACTAATGATAATCCTAGTAATAAAATTATAATTATTTTTTTCATTTTATACTCTCCCATCTTGCTGTATCGCCACATGGTAATATTAACTTACTGTCTTTCATTGGTAATCCTAACTCATGACTGGTTATTTTTCCATGATGTTTATTTTCAATATTTAAATATAATAAATTTTCTAATACTGTTTTAGATAAACCTGTGGTATAAGAATTTATGATAAATAATAATGGTTCATCACTTAATAATTCTGTTGTATCTTTAATTAATTCGTTTAAATCTGTTTCTATATTCCAGACTTCATTTTTACTTCCTCTGCCAAATGAAGGTGGGTCCATAATTATAATGTCATATTTGTTTCCACGTCTTATTTCTCTTTTAACAAATTTTCTCACGTCATCAACTAAAAATCTAATTGATTTATCTTCTAAATTATTAATCTTAACGTTCTCTTTAGCCCAATCAATCATACCACGTGATGAATCAACATGTACTACACTTGCTCCTTCTTTTAAAGCGGCGATAGAAGCTCCACCTGTATAAGCGAATAAATTTAATACTTTAATCTCTCTTTTACTTTCTTTTATTTTTTCTCTAATTAAATTCCAATTAAAGGCTTGTTCAGGAAATAATCCAGTATGTTTAAATCCCATTAATTTTAAATTAAATTTTAAATCTTTATATTCTATTATCCAAGAATCTGGAATGCTTTTTTTGATATTCCATTTCCCACCGCCTGTGGAACTTCTATTATATTCAGCGTCTTCATTCCATTTAGCTATATTTTTATCAGTCCATATTATTTGAGGGTCTGGTCTTGATAATATAATATTCCCCCAGTTTTCTAATTTTTGACCATCGGCCATATCTAATATTTCATAATCTTTAAAATCATTTATTACTTTCATATATACCTCTACTTATATATTCTACTAATGATGATACTGTATCTAAGATGCTATTTACTAAAAAGAAATATCCTATTAATAAAATTTGGACACTATTATCATAAAATAAATTTATACTTGTTAATAAACCACTGGCGATAAAAATAAATAATATTAATAATCTTAATATCCACATTTTATTTTCTCTATCATGATAAAAATCAGCTTTTTTTAGTTTTATTAAACTCATTAATCCCATCCATATCATAAGAATTAAAGCTATATTTTTAGTTGTTAATTCTATTAAGCTTGTAGCTATTAAACTTACTATTGATACTAAACTTGTAAATAAACTTTCATAATCTTTTTCTTTATATATTAATATAAAACTTACTATTTTAAATATGGTGTAAAAACCGAAAATTGTTAGTAATACTATTTTAATATTTGTTATTTTAAATGTTGGTAATAATATTATACATACTGCTAAAAACATTAATAATAAACCAACAATAAAATCTACTAGTTCTTTCTTTTTCATATAATCTCTCTTTCTTTTATTTATTATATCAATTTATTATTGTTTAGTAAATCTATTTGTTTTTAAGCTCGTATGTTAAAGGTATTAATTTATCGCTTTTAACAAAATTTGCTATTAGTTTATCATTTTGTTTCGTTATAATTATTCCTACTCTTTTATTATGTATGAGTTCTTTTATATTTTTATCAATTAAATATTCAACTTGATCTTTATCTTCTTTTAAAAGTTTTCGAAGTTTTAATTCGACTACCATAAAACAATTTAACTTATAATTAAACAATAATATATCTATAAAATAGTTTTTATTTTCATAGTTTATTTTATATTGATTATCTATAAATGCAAAGCCTTCTCCCAATTGATTAAAAAATAATTTTAATTTTGATATTATTGTTATTTCTAATTCTTTCTCTGTTTTTATCTTTTCCCCTTTTTCTATTTCTATTATAATGGGATTTTTAGTTTGTCCTAACAAAGAATAATTATTTCTGGGTTGGATTATTTCAATTTGTTTAGGTTTATTCAAAAGCCTTTCGTAAGAATTTGATTTTATCTCTTTGATAAGTTCATTTTTAGATAGTTTTTTCTCAATACATAAATTAATATAATAATTTCTTTTATTTTCATTTTTTATAGGAATTAAATATCTAAAATGAGTCCAACTTAATTGGTGGCCCACTGGGCCACTTTTTTGAAAAATTAAATAATATTGTCTAAATCTTTTTAAATTAGTAGCATCATATCCTTTACCATATTTATTAGTAAATTCTTTACTCCATTTTTTAATTAATTCATCACCATATTTTGCTTTGCTATTACCATTTTGTGCTTCAACGATTAATCTGCCTATTTCCCAATAGTTTCTTAATGTCTCATAATTGCTTTCTAAAATATGTTCTTTTTTTCTTATTTCATTCTTTTTGATAAAACTTTCTATTTCACTAAAATATTCTTTTTCTTGCATATGTAATTCTCCTTTTGATAGAAAATTATCATAAATGTTTTTATTTATCAAAAAAAGATTTATTAAAATTTGTCTAGCT
>CANDSI010000216.1 GCA_947388575.1 uncultured Mycoplasma sp. | reverse complement strand
ATCTGTATCACTATAGTAAACTTCTCTTGTTCCTACAATATTTTCTTGTCTAAAATCATTATTAAGTTTTTCAAAATCTTCTTCTAATATTGGTTTTTTTATTTCTAAATCCAATGGAAATCTTATTGTTTCTATTTTTCTTATTTTCCTTGATGTTAAATCAAGAGGACAACTTTCCTGTTTTGCTACAAACAAAATACTTCCAGTCTCATCTTCTACTTTAGTATTATTTTGTACTCTTATTTTAGATTTATTAGTAATAAAAGATGTGGCTTGTATGTTTTGCTTCCATATTGGATATTTTTCAAAATGTATCTTTAATTTTGTTAGTACCCATACTGCATTATTTTCATCTTTTATTCTTCTATTATCTGTTTCAAGATATTCAAACAATTCTGTTACCATATCTTGTATAATTGTTGCACATCCTAACAAACTCAAATTTAGATTACTATCAACAGTTGTATAACCTACTTTATATTCATTCTTATATTCGTTTTTCATCTTTTTACTCTCTCCTACTAATTCCTATGTTCAAATTATATCATAAAAGGCAAGTAATTTTCAACTGAATTACTTGCCCTACTTATTACTATTTACTCATTTCTTTTTCAAATTCAAACATTCCATTATCTTCTTTATATATATCTTCTGGCATATTTGGATCTGGATGTTTTTCATTATAATACTCTACAATTTTAAATTTTAATTTATTTACATAAAAGTGAATGTTTCTTTTATCAAAATATGGAGTACAAGTTTTCCATATTTTAGTTTTTGAATAAATATTTTCAATTTCTTTCCATATTACTTGTCCTATACCTTTACTTTGAATACCAACTCTAACAAATAGAAAATCTAAATGATTAATATTATCATCATTTATTTCTACAATAACACCCCCAATAATTTCATTATTATCATCTATCATTTCATAAGAATATTTTTTAAATATTCCTATGTCTTCATTTCTTAATTTAATTAATTGCATAAAAACCTCACTTTCCATTCATCTATTTTCTATATTTCCTTGTAATTCTGTTATATCATATATTTCTATTCCTACAACTTGCCTTCCAAGTGAATCAAAACTCCTCTCTAATTTTCCCTTTTCAACTTTAATATTCCCTTTCTCTTGTAAAGGGTCATTTACATAGTAGTATTCTTGATCCACACCTGTTACAACTATGGTATGACTATTTTTAGGATAAGTATAGGTATATTTTTTATCATAACTTCTCCATGTCCACATTTCTCCAACTGGCTCATAATTTGTTGTAGCCCATATAACAAGTGGTAGTTTATTGGCTACTTGATATTCTAAAGTTTTTTTATCATCACTTCCATAAACATTATAATTTATTTTTTCTTCTGTTTTATCATATAATACTTTTTCAATAGCTAATTTAATACCAGGCTCAAATACCCCAAATCCCATCGTTTCACTTCTTGGGTCTCCTGCATAAGTGATTCTTGGATCCGGTCCATATCTATCACCATCTTTTGAATAAATAACATTTTTCTTTAAATATCTATTTATGAATTCATCTACTTTTATGTCAATTCCATAACTTTGCAATAACATAACAGCACTTACTGATTCACAGCCATTGGGATAATTGGGATTTTGCTTAATAAAAGGAACTTTTTTCTTCGCTTTATTATTTTCTTGATAAGATATTCTATCTAAATTTGAGGCTATATATTTTGCTTTTTCTTCATATTCAACAGTTGAGCCTATTTCTTTTTTTAATAGCTCATAATTATTTACTAGTGCTAATTGTTCTTGATAATAATCGCCTTGTGTTACTGGCATAATAGAGTGTCTCAAGTTATTTTTTTCTTTCATATAAAATATACACCATGCTACATTTGAAAAGAGTACAATGGTTACTAATATTACACAGACTACTATCATTATTTTTTTAGATGTATCTTTACTTTTCATATTGTCCTCCAGTTTGCAAATTATTTTCACTTGATTATATCACAAGGTATAATACAAAATTATTAAGGTTCTATTAATTTTCAAACTCTAAATTTGTCACTTAGATTACTAATCTCTTGGATAACTGTTTATTACAATTTATTCAATTATTTTGTTTTCATCTATTGATAACACATTTCCACTTTCATCATAATATGTTGTTCTTACAACTTCATAATTATATCCATACTTATTGTTTATGGGGTCAAATCCTCCTCTACCATAATATTCTTCTATTTTCTTTTGATTTCCAACTACTATTAGATTTTTATAATCATAGTAATATACATATGTTTTTAAGAATCCATTTACATATGCAACATACTTTTTTTCATCTCTTTCAATTACATGTTCAGGCATATATCCAAACACTATACCAAGATAGGCTATTGGACTTGATAGTAATAATATAATAATAAATATAAGTATTGAACTAATTTTTATAACTTTTCTTTTTATTTTCAAAAGTAGTTGCATTGTTCCAATAATAAAACCTAATATAATTAGTATTGCAAACATTACATATATCCATTGTCTAAACATTAGATTAAAGAAATGTAATATAAAGAATAGCATAGTTATTATTAACAAGCAAATAATTGTATCTAATATAATAATTCTGGGAATGTATCTTTTTATTTTTTCCATTCATTTTATACCTTTCTAAGCAATTCTACCTTTTTGTATTTTACACTTTATACTTCTTAAAACATATAATATTAAAAATACTAAAGGCATTATTAAAAGAAATCTTACTCCATACCATGATAGTAAAAATACTTAAAAATATTGACAACTCTTTTTTCATAAAGTTCTCCATTGTACTTAAAGCTTAGAATAGATTACTTTTTGATTGCATTATGATAATAACATAGTTTCTAATAAACAACAATTAAGATTTCATTAAATATTACTTATTTACTCCTCTATATTTCATTTCCTCTGCTTCTTGCTAATCTAAAAAAATTACAATTATAATATAAAAACAGACAATTAGCCAATCAACTAATTATCTGTTCACTTCATTTTATAAATCTTCGGTCAATTCATATTGGTTAATATCAGGTTCTACAAAGATTTCATCTTGTACTGTACCAAATTCATACTCTATTTCCGAGCCAATCGTTCCAAAATTTATTTTTAAAACTAGCCCTGTGTCTTTTTCAATATAGACTTCTGAAGTACCATAAGCAGCATCTAGCCAATTACCGC
>CANDSI010000215.1 GCA_947388575.1 uncultured Mycoplasma sp. | reverse complement strand
CCTCTATAAGAGCTTGTTAATTTTTTAACATTTTTACCATACTCATACTTTGCATCCAGTCCATTTTCTGTTATTATTTTTTGAATATCTATTCCATCTTGTTTTATATCTCCTAATAATATTGGAACTTGTTTTCCTCTTTGCCCCTTTGTCATCTTTATTCTACTTAAATCCACCCCATTGGCTTTTAGTATTCTTAATATTTCTAGTGCTTGTGCAACCCATCCACATTTTTCTTTAATTAGTCCTAGTCGCCTTGACTCTTCTTTTTCTTCATCTGTTATTTTAGCACGGCTTGTTCCTCTGTATGCACATCTTATTTGACTAACATTTTCTCCATATCTAAATTCTCCATCTAAGTCATTTTCTTCTATTATTTTTCCAATGTCTATTCCTTCTTGCTTTATTTCTTTTAATCGTAAATTTACAACTTTTCCATTTCTAAATTCTGTTAATTGTAACCTACTTAAATCCACTCCATTTGCTTTTAATATTCTTGCTATCTCTAATGTTTGTGCAAACCTCCCTCTTTCTTTTGTAATTAGTCCTAGTTTTCTTGCTTCTTTTCTTTCTTCTTCTGTTATTTTGTAACTACCATATCCTTTATCTGCTTGTCTTAGTCCATGAATTCTCGCACCATATTTAAAATCTCCATCTAATCCATTTTCTTCTATTATTTTTCCAATGTCTATTCCTTCTTGTTCTATTTCCTTTAATAATATTGGTATATGCTTTCCATCTTGTTTTTTTGTTAATTGTATCTTTTTTAAATCCACTCCATTATCATTCAGTATTCTTGCTACTTCTAGTGTTTGACTTATCGATGTTCTGTTTAAATATCCTTCTATTGAATTTTCTATTTCTTCAAATGCTCTAATAAAATCTTCTTGTTCTTCAATAATTCTAAATTGCTCTAATACTTTAGTATCATATCTTTTATCTCCTCTTGCCTCTGCTTCTCTTATTATTCTTTGTAGCTCTAATCGAAACTCTTTAAAATAATGAATATTACCTACTAAGTCTAATACCATTGGAAAATCTTCTCTATCTTTTGATAGTATTCTTCCTAATTGTTGAATGAATAAGATATATGACCTTGTCGGTCTCATCATTATCTCACCTGTTATGTCTTCATCATGAATTCCTTCATTTAGCATGTTTTTAGAAAATAGTATTCTTAAATCTTTTCCCTTACTTTTTTCAAATACTCTTAATGCCATAGCATTTTCTGCATCTTTTTTACTTGATTCCACCACTAAGAAAGTTTGATTTTCATTTATCTCATCGAACCAACCTTCTTCTTTTGCTTTTTTTATAATGCCATTCAAGTCATCTCCTGGGTTACAGAATGCCAAATACTTTCCATTCTTTTCAAGGTGCTTACTTAATATATCTTTTAGCCCTTCTGCATTTTCTAACTGTTTTTTTGCCTTTCTTAATTTCTTCTCTAATTTTTGCCTTACCTTTTCGTCCTCTATTTGTTCTAATTTCGATTCTATATTTTTTATATCTTCTTCAAATATATATCTTGATGTTATATATATTGGTAGTTTTAAAATTCCTCTTGCTACTGCATCTGATAATTTCAATTCATAAGCTACTTTGCCACATCTTTTTTCTATCATATTTTGTCCATCTGTTCTAAGTGGTGTAGCTGTCATTCCTAATATTCCGTGCCTCTTTATTATCTTCTAACAAATAATCTACTGCTTTTCCCCATTCCTTTGCTCCGCTTCTGTGTACTTCGTCTAATATAATTAAATCTGAATGATATTCCCTCATGTCCTCTTTATGTCTTTGATATCTTTTACTTAGTCCATCATAAGTAACAAACTTTATCTTTGCTAATATTGCCTTTGCTTCTTCTTTATCATATATCTTATGAATTAACTTCCTTACTCTTGCATTGATTGTTGGTGAGGGAGACACATATAAAATTTGCTTTTTATCTAAATTATCTTCTATTAATTTTAATGCTAAATATGATTTTCCTGTTCCTGTAGGTAATATAATTACTGATTTTCTAGTCTCTGAAATAGATTTTTGTATCGCTTCATATGCTTCTGTTTGATATCTGCTATCTAATTCTACTTTCATTATTGTTCCCTTCATAATATATTTAAAATTCTTATATAATTTATTCTTATTCAATTTTACATAATTATTATAGCACGTATCTGCGTAACAGTAAACCTTTTTACTTATAAAGTTATATTCTAATCTAATTCATATACTGGCATCACATCATTTTGTACCTTTTCTATTATCTCATCTATCTCAATAATATTAGTAGGTCTATTCAATATTTTACTAATTCTCTTTTTATTTTCCTTTAAAGTTAATATATCTAACTTATTATCTTTTTCCTTGTTATTTTTATAAGCAATATTTAATTTGTGTAACTTTGCTGTGTCTATAAAGGGCATAGATATAATATATTGCTTTTCATCTATTACATAATCTGCCTTCTCCCAATTAGATAGCAATACTTCTTTTCCTTTGTATATTTCTTGTATCACATCATAAATATCTATATCATTCAATATTCTCATTATCTTTAAGTTTTCTTCTGTTGGATTGATTATTGTTATTTCTTTATCACCTATCATAAAATATTCATTTCTTTTGTTTATTAAGTTAAAGTTTTCCAAAAATATCATTACATTCTTATATGTAAACATTCTTTCAATATCTGTTACTACTTGTTTGGCATATAGTGGATTATTTTTGTTTGAAATATAATAAGTAATGTATTTTCTATTCATATACTTTAGCTCCCCAATATATTTTCTACCAAAATTTGTATAGACTTCGCTCTCTTTTAACTCCCAACTTGGTATAAATTCTATTTCATCTTCTAATGCTAAAGTAGCAATTTTTATAATTTCCTTTATTCTTTCTTGATAGTCTTTGTTTCTGCACAAGTTATAATTTTTAACTCCTAATTGTTTTAATAGCTTTCTTCCTTCTATGTCAGTTTTTATATACCTTTTTTCTCTTTTTATATACTTTGCTTTTTCTAATACCTTTAACCTTTTCAAGTAATAATCTTTTGACTTATATATTTTCTTGCAGTCTATTGCTTTTATTGGTTTATATCTTCCTAAAAAATATATTAGCTTTATATCTCTTTCAGTTAATCTTGCTTTCATTTTCTATCTCCTCGTATAATATATTTACAATCAATTTTATAATTTAAAATTACATTAAATA
>CANDSI010000214.1 GCA_947388575.1 uncultured Mycoplasma sp. | reverse complement strand
TTCAAGAGTACTTATGGATAATAGGCAATTCTATATAAAAGAATTTGATAACACATATTACTATAATTTTAAATCAGAATATAGATTTTTCAAATTCATAGAAATATATGTAAGAACAAGAATATTTGACATGAAAACCTTTAAAAAAGACATGGAAACAATAATAAATACAGTAGACACATCAAATCTACCAGGATATAAAAGATTATTAACAGAAGAGTATTGGAAAATAAGTGATGAAGAATTTGATGAAGTTATAAATGAAGTATTAGAGGATGTAAAATCAGGGAAGACAAGCCTTATGGAGGATGTAAAACTATTTATCTATTTTGATTATTTAATAAGAAAAGGCTTAATAAAACAGGATATGAACCATGTTAAAGGGATATTCACACATGGTATGAACTTATCTTCGCTAGTTTCAGCTTATTGTGATAATGTAGAAGATGAACTAGATACAATAGGAATGGGGGAGGCTTCTCAAGATGTAGAAGATATATTGGTACATTTCTACAACTTAAATTCAAAGCTAAAAGATAGAATGTATATTGAAAAGGCAGATAGTATATTCAAATGTATTCCGATGAAAATGGAAGTGTTTTATGAGAGATTTGATAAAGAATGCATGGATATACCAATATTTAAGTATTATGATGTATATCAAACCTTCCAAAGGCTTTCTTGTGCAAGTAATGAAGATATAGTTACGATTGGAGAAAAGCTTGTAAATAGGGCAGAATTATTTACAAAAGAAATAGAGCCAGAGATGAAGAATATTAGACAATTGAAACAAATTATAGATGAATATACAGGTGATAAGGAAACAAGTATTAAGTTAGTTATGCTTAGAGATTTTTCAAATGATTTGGCTAAAATATTAGACAAATATGGTGTATAAAAAGAATAGAACTGCAAATACTATTTTTAAATTATAATAGTATTAAGAAGTGATTTGAGATGTTAAAGAAGATAATAATTGGACTATTAGCTGGAACAGTGACTGGCCTCTTCGGTTCAGGAGGAGGAATGATACTTGTTCCAGCTTTTACTTTTATTTTAAAATTAGGTGAAAAAGAGGCAAGAGCCACTTCGGTATTTTGTATATTACCAATGGTATGTGCAAGTTCAATTTTTTACTTTAATTCTTCATATATAGACTTTAAAATGAGTATTTTATGTGCAATTCGGAGGAGTAATTGGAGGATTTACTGGAGCAAAACTTTTACAAAAACTGTCAGACAAAACACTAAAAATATTTTTCATAGTGTTCCTTATATATGCAGGAATTAGATTAGTGATACAAAATTAGAAACGAACTTAAATGCCGTCGATTGCAAGGTATACGAAGACGAGTGCTACGCAGGTGTACGTGAGTACGCGGATAGTGACCTCTTTTGAGTAGTAACGATGCAAGACGCTGATTTAAATTCGTTTTACAAAGGAGGAGAAATGTGGAACATACTAATTCGGATTAATTTCAGGAACAGTTTCTGGTATGGGAATGGGAGGAGGAACAATACTTATTTTGTGCCTTTCTTTGTTTATGCATTATGACCAGCATGTAGCACAAGGAGCAAACCTGGTATTTTTTGTGCCAACAGCAATTGTAAGCATAATAACAAACTTAAAGCAAAAACTTATAAAATGGAAAACAGGACTAATTGTTGCACGGATGTGGAATTGTACGGTGCAGTTATTCGGTGCAAAGATATCTGTAAATCTTGATACAAGTAAACTAAAAATGTATTTTGGTATATTTTTACTAATTATAGCAATTGTAGAAATTATAACACTTTTTAAAAAGCAAGAAAATTAGTATAGATTTAGTTAAATTTGTAATAATAGTATTAGAGTTAAAAATTAAATAAGGAGGACAAATTTATGAAGTTTGTTAAAGGTATGGTAATAGGTGCAGTTGGAGCAGCAGGAATTGCTATGATGTATATAGAAAGTAATAGTAAAGTCAAAAGACATTTAATGAAAAAAGGAAAACAAATGGCAAAACGCATGGGTATTATGTAAGAAATATTAAATAATTCAAAGGGGCGAAGAAGTGTATAATGGTACATTTCTTTGCTTTTTTATAATTTAAAAGCAAAGTTATCCATCAGTAAAACTTTATATATAAGTTATATTAAAATATATAATAAAAAGTGGATATTAAATCGACATAAAATATTAAAAAGAAAGGAAATTAAAATTTTGAAAAAACTCTCAATTATTTGTATGCACTATTAGGACAAATAAAAATTTTAATGTATAGCATACTCCTTTTCACTTTGGTATGGTTTAATATTATCTGTAAGTTCTAAAATGTAATCAGTAGAGGTATTATAAAATCGTGCTAACCTTTTTATATATTCTGATGGCATATCTCTTTTTCCTGTTTCATAAAGGCTATATTGTTGCCTAGTTATACCAAGAAATTCAGCAATTGTAGTTTGCTTTGCATCGATATCTTCCCTCAAATCTCTCAATCTCTTTAAATACATAAAATACTCCCCTAATGTAATGATATAATAAAATTGTATCATGCATTTGAAAAAATGCCCTAAGACGCATTTAAAAGAATGCTATAATTTAATCATACATTTGAATGCATTTGTTAAAAATATAAATAAAAAGTAAAAAAATAATCGATAGCTATATTTATAACTATTGATTATATAAAATTTTCTAGGTTGCTTTGTCTTCTTTTGCAATTTTTCTAATTCTTCATTTGCTTTCTTTATATCTTCATTTTCGCTTATTATCTTTTCGACCAATTCCTTTGGATTTGTTATAAATAGCGACCATAATACTGTTTTATCTGTTTGGCTAAAAGCATATTGTACCCAAAAGACATTTGCAATTTGTCAAAAAGACTTTGCTTGACAATTCAGAAAAATTTGTGATATAATACTTTAACTATCGAGAGATAGGCGTGCGGATTCGCACATCTATTTTTTTTGGGTTTCAAATAAAAAAAGTTAGGAGGAAAAGGAAAAATGGAAAAAGAAGAAAACATATTAGGAACAGAAAAAATTGGTAAACTAATTAAGAAATTTGCAGTCCCATCAATTATTTCATTAGTAGTAAACTCATTATACAACATAGTTGACCAAATTTTTATTGGCTGGGGAGTAGGATATCTAGGAAATGGAGCAACAAATATAATATTTCCACTAACTGTAGTTTGTCTAGCTTTTGCCTTATGCTTTGGAGATGGAGCATCAGCATATTTA
>CANDSI010000213.1 GCA_947388575.1 uncultured Mycoplasma sp. | reverse complement strand
AATGATGTATGGGTAAGGATACCTTCTGGCTGGATAGCAGGCTATTATAACAAGCAATGGTATGTTAAATAATAAAATTACATATCTTAAAATAAAAAACGGCTTAGAACTTAATCTGAGCCGTTTTTTTTCTAATATAATTAAATTAAATAAAGAAATTATTAGTTGATAAACATATTATTTTTATCTATTTTTAAATTCCAATATGATTAGATTAATAAAAATTATCAATAATGGATTAAGTATAAATATAATACACTAAAAAGCTATTTGTGTCAACTACTAATTTTCCTTTTTGGAAATACGATAAACATCTATTACTGAGAGATTTAACTTTTCTGCTCTGAAATTTTCAAGAATTTGACAATATGTGTCTATATTATCAGTAAATTCTATCATAATAACTGCGAAACTTCCATCATCTAATTTTTTATGTAATATATGCTTCCTAATATCATTTTGCATACTTCTAATACCATTAGCATATCCCGATGGGTTTAAATGTTCATCCTCAATTCTTTTAACAAATTCTCCTAGTGTCATACTTTTACCTTCTAATTTCTTTAAGTCTTCAATCTTCATATCAATTCCTCCTATATAATATATACTTTTTCATTTTTGAAAGTATTGTTTTCTTTTTCAAAATACCAAATGCTACTTATAGCATCCCATTTTGCACCAGCTTTTTTTAAATCTTCTTTTATAGCATATGTGTTTTTTTCTGTTACAACATATATATAATTCTCTAAAGAAAATTTACTGTCATCTAAAAAATTTAAAGTGTTATTTATTTCACTTTCATTATCTATCTCTAATGCACAACGTAGTTCTCCACATACCTCTCTAATAAATTTATTCATTTCTGATGATGTATCATATATTAAAATACCTTTTTTGATTTTACCTTTTTTATCTGTATATTCAGCTACTCTTGCATCTACAACTCCTTTTTCTAATACTCTCATTACTTCAAATGATGATTTAACTAATACTTTCATAATCTTTCTCCTCTAGAGTGCTAGGCATTTGTTCTAGTCTTATCTCTTTCATTAATAATATTATAGCATACTGTCGACAGTATGTCAAGTATTTTTTGAATTATTTTTCAAAAATTTTTTTATTTGTTCTGTACCCCAGTCATTTCTAGAAATATTTTTACTTTCTAATAATGCTACAAATTCTTCACCGAGTTTTTTATCTACTCTTAATTCAATTCGCTTATATTTCTGCTTTTGCCATTCATTTTCTTTTTGATAATTTCTAGCCATAAAATCCCTCCTTGATTTTTTTTTATATATCATTTATAATTATTAATAGCAAGGGGGGGATATACCCCTCAAAGCTTATTGCAAATCTTTAATTATGAGTTCATACTGTTTCCAGTTTTGCTCATGTATGCGTTTGATTTGCTTTTGTACTTTTCTATGTTCGAGATAGAGAAGTACTTTTTTTATTATTATCATAAGCATTACCTCCTTTCGATGTATTTATTATACAATACTGTCGACAGTATTGTCAAGAGTTTTTTAAAAAAAGATAAAATCTTTTTAGTCGACATGCTTCGACAAATAAAATTAACATAATGTGATATAATAGAAAAAAAGGAAGTGATTTCATGAATGATTATGAAAGAACTATACAAGCCATCAAGGACTTAGACAAAATACCGTCTAAGGGCGAATGGAACAAAATAGCAATGCAATATAATTTTTTATCAACAAGAACTTTAAGAGCAATCAGCAATATGAGTTTTATAGATTTTTGTAAATCTATTAGAAAAAGATAGACTATATAAAATAATCTATCTTTATCATTAATCGATTAAATCTTTAATTTTATTCAAATCAATATCTAATACTTTTGCAATAGCTGCAAGTTCAAAATCTTTAACTAGCATTAAGTTATTTTCTATTCTATAGATTTCATTTCTATGCAAATAAACTCCATGCAATTCTAATTTTTGTGACAATTCAACTTTTTCCATATTTTTGTTTTTTCTTGCACTAGAAATTAGTTCGGCAACAATATTTTTCTTATTATTATACTTCTTAATTTTCATATATATAATCCTCTTTTTTGACTTGACTTTTTATGTATTTTAATATAAATTTTTAGATGTAATGAACCGTAGTGAGTTCTCAAAAGGAGTATTTTATGCTAGAAAGAGTAGAAAATATCAAGCAGTATAGCAAATATGACTTACTGCAGATGATAAAAGTATCATTAGTAAGAGATAAATTTGCAGCAATGGAATTTTTAAAATTATGCTACAAAAAGAAGAGAAATATGCGTAAAATAGTAAACAATATTGAATATATTTATGTAGAAAAAAATAATTGTGAAATTGCAGTCAGATATGTTAATATTTTGCTAAGAAGATTGGAGAATGGTATTGCATGAATACAAAAGAAGAATATTTGAGAAGTTTGAATACAATTGACAAGTTCTTAAAAGAAGAAAAATATGAAGAAGCTAGAAACTATATAAAACAGAAGAAATTTGAAATTAATATGAGAGAGGAAGACAAAGCAGCAGACTATATAGATAAGTTGGTTGATGAACTAAAATAGGTTAAATTTTAAAACGAAATGTTATTTTTAGTATAATTGACTGGGTGATCGTATGGATATGAAATACTGCTATGAGCAAAGCATATTAGGAGTATATGAATACTTTAAAAACTATGGAAAACTGCCAGATATACCAGAATGGAATCAATATGCTTATGCAAAAGGTTATTTAAG
Organism: uncultured Mycoplasma sp.; assembly: GCA_947388575.1. The sequence continues at coordinate 480 of CANDSI010000213.1, read as the reverse complement.
TTCTATATCTATACGCTACATTTCTGGAACGGAATTCAATAAGTGGTGTAAACAAGTTAAGACAAAAATCGACAAAAATGTCGAAAAAAACAAGTTGACATAATTATACAGAAAATAGTATCATTGAAACAAAGGAGATGATACTATTTTGTGTAGTAGAGATAAAAAAGTAATAAAAAGAATATCTAATGGAATGAGTTTAAAAGAAATAATTTTGATAAAAGTATTTGGAAAGTTCACTATAAAAGTATATAGGCGAGGACTAGAAGATGGATTTAATTGGCCATATAAAAAGTGTTACTAATTTGTTACTAACAAGATAATTTTTCATAGTTTTAGACAAGTTTTATAAATGGCGAAAAGTATTGAAAAATCAGTAAAAAACTGAAATATAAGTATATACAGAGAAAATCGAAAAAAAGCTAATCTTACAAAAATGTAAGATTAATGTCACATTAATCAATGGCAAATAACTTTAAA
>CANDSI010000212.1 GCA_947388575.1 uncultured Mycoplasma sp. | reverse complement strand
AATAAGTTGACCTATAACAATAAGTGAGGGATAACAAGCATCATTATTAACATATTTTAACCCATTATCTAACATTTCATCATTCATATCTTTTAAAAATTCCACTTTATACCCATGACTTTTAAATACACTAATAAGAAGAGGCATATGATGTGGCGACATATCAGGCACTAAAATAGTATGATCTTTTTTCATATCTTTTTTAAAAGTATTTTTTTCAAAAACAAAAGGTTTATAATCTAGAGAATTAGTTCTTTTTTTCATTGACGAAAGAAGCGAACGAAGTCTTATTTTAATAGCTCCTAAATTAGAAGTCTCATCAATTTTAATCACAGTATATAATCGATTATTTTTTCGCATTATTTCTTCGGCTTGGTCAGTTACAATGGCATCTAAGCCACAACCAAAAGAATTTAAACTAACAAGTTCTAAACGTGGATTTTTACTTACTACATCACAAGCACGGTATACTCTAGAGTGATAGCTCCATTGGTCTACTACTCTAAGTTTCATTTCACTAGCATCATAACAAATACTATCTTCAGTAAGTATAGCTAAGCCAAGACTATTAATTAAAGTATCAATCCCATGGTTTATTTCTTTATCAAGATGGTATGGACGACCTGCTAAAACAATTGCATTTATATCATGCTTTTCAATATATTCTAAGAATTCTTTACCTTTATTAATAATATCTGTTCTAAAATTATTCATTTCCATACTTGCTAATTTAATCGCATTTTTAAGTTCTTTTTTAGTAAAATTAAACTCTTTAAATTCATCTAGTTTATATAAAACATCACATAACTTATCATCTTCTAAAGGTAGAAAAGGATTTAAAAATTTAACATTTTCATGTTTTAAATCTAAAACATTTAACTTTATTGCTTCTGAATAACTAGTAACAATAGGACAATTATAATTATTATCAGCTTTTTTAAATTCTTTTTTCTCATACATAATACAAGGATAAAAAATTGTTTTAATCCCTTTACTTATTAAATTCATAATATGTCCATGTACTATTTTCGCTGGGTAACAAGCTGATTCTGAAGGAATAGATTCAATTCCTTTTAAGAATAAATTACGATTAGAATGGTCTGATAAAATAACTCTAAAACCTAAATTAGTAAAAAGAGTATGCCAAAACGGATAGTTTTCATACATATTAAGAACCCTAGGAATTCCTATTTCTCCTCTAGAAGCTTCTTCTAATGGTAAAGATTCATAATTAAATAATCTATCATATTTATACTGATACATATTAGGCAGTAAATTATAAGAACCATTATTTCCACTACCACGCTCGCATCTATTCCCACTTATAAATTTCTTTTTACCAAAAGAACTAATAGTAAGCGCACAATTATTTTCACATCTACCACATCTAGCATGCATTATCTTAGGCTCTAAATTAGAAATACTACAAACATCTAATAATGAAGAAACACTTTCCTCTTCATAATTTAAATAAGTATCTCTCCCAATTAAAGCCATCCCATAAGCACCCATTAAGCCTGCAATAGAAGGCCTTTTTACCATTTTACCTGTGATTATTTCAAAAGCTCTAAGGACCGCATCATTTAAGAAAGTTCCTCCTTGAACTACAATATTATCTCCAAGCGTTTCAAAATCTCTAACCTTCATAACTTTTTGTAAAGCATTTTTAATAACTGAATAACTAAGTCCAGCAAAAATATCGCCTAAAGGTCGACCTTCTTTTTGTGTTTGTTTAATTTTCGAATTCATAAAAACAGTACAACGACTACCTAAATCTACTGGAGCTTTACTCTTTAGTGCTAAATCAACAAATTCCTCTATAGAAATATCTAAAGATTTAGCAAGTGTCTCAATAAAAGAACCACAACCTGAAGAACAAGCCTCATTAAGCAATATTGTATCAACCACACCATCTTTAAGTTTGATATACTTCATATCTTGTCCACCAATATCGATAATTGAAGTAACATTTGGATTAAAGAATTCTGCTGCTCTAGCATGAGCCATTGTTTCAATTTCACTAATATCTAAATTAAAAGCTGTTTTAATTAATCCTTCACCATAGCCAGTTGAACCACTAACTCGGATAATTACATCTAGAGGTTTAACTTTATACATTTCTAATATCATAGCTTTTATTGTATCAATAGGACTCCCCATATTAGAGCGATAATCCTGATACAAAATATTAGCATCATCATCAATTAAAACTAATTTAGCAGTTGTTGAACCTGCATCTATTCCTAGGTAAGCATTCCCTGAATATTTACTAATATCTAAATTTTTAACACTATCTTTCGCATGTCTTTTTCTAAATTCTTGGAATTCATTTTCATCTTTAAATAAAGGTTTTAAAGACAAACTAGCTTTTTCTTTAAACTTTTTTATTTTATCTATTTTTTTATTTAATTCCTCATAACTAATAGGTTCCATATCCATATTAGAATAAATAGTTCCTTTAGCAACAAATAAATGACCATCTGTAGGAATATGTACTTCAGTATCTTTCAAATTTAAAGTTTTAACAAAAGCATTTCTTAAAGTATCTAAATAATTAAGAGGACCACCTAAAAACATAACATTACCTCTAATAGGTTTCCCACAAGCAAGTCCACTAATAGTTTGATTTACAACTGCTTGCATAATTGATAATGCAATATCTTCTTTTTTAGCCCCTTCATTAATTAAAGGTTGAATATCACTTTTCGCAAAAACCCCACAACGAGAAGCAATAGGATATATTTTTTCACCATTTTGCGCTAATTTATTTAAACCATCAGTATCTGTATTTAAAAGAACAGCCATTTGATCTAAAAAAGCTCCTGTTCCTCCTGCACAACTTCCGTTCATTCTTTGTTCAATACCATTAGTAAAATATATTATTTTAGCATCTTCCCCACCAAGTTCTACCACAACATCTATATTACTAGCATAATTTAGTGTCGCATTTTTACAAGCTATAACTTCTTGCACAAAAGGAACATTTAAAAACTCTGCTAAAGCTAAAGCACCACTACCTGTAAAAGCAATTCTAAAATTATCATCTTTTTTAACAACTTTTAAAAATTCATTCAATAAACTCTGAATAGTTTTTAAAGTATTAGAAAAATGTCTTTGATAATCTTTAAATAATATCTTATCATTATCCATTGCAATTAACTTAACTGTCGTACTACCAACATCTATGCCTACATTTATTATTCTCATAAAATACCTCTAAAGACAATTATAGC
>CANDSI010000211.1 GCA_947388575.1 uncultured Mycoplasma sp. | reverse complement strand
GAAGAGCCAATTGAAAACGGATTACACATTATTGGTTCACATGTTGATTCTCCTAGATTAGATTTAAAACCAAATCCATTATATGAAGATACAGGATTAGCATATTTAAAAACACATTATTACGGTGGAATTAAAAAATATCAATGGACAACAATTCCACTTAGTATACATGGAGTTGTAGTAAAACCAAATGGAGAAAAAATTGAAATAAATATAGGTGAAAATGAAAATGATCCAATATTTACAATTACAGATTTATTACCACACTTAGCACAAGACCAAATGGAGAAAAAATTAAAAAATGGAATAGAAGGAGAAAACTTAAATTTATTGATAGGAAGTATTCCATATACTGATGAAGAGTGTGCAGAGCAAGTAAAATTAAATATTTTAAATATACTAAACAAGAAATATGGAATAACAGAAGTAGACTTTACAAGTTCAGAAATAGAATTAGTTCCTGAATTTAAAGCAAGAAGTTTAGGTTTTGATGAAAGTATGGTTGCAGCATATGGACAAGATGATAAAATTTGTGCATATACATCACTTGCAGCAATGATGGAATTAGAAAATGTAAAAAATACAGCAGTATGTATATTATCAGATAAAGAAGAAATTGGAAGTATGGGAAATACAGGAATGGAATCACACATGTTTGATTTCTTTATTTCAGAAATATTGAACAAATTGAATATCAATAGACCAAACTTACTAGATAAGGTATTTTGCTTTTCAAAAATGTTATCATCTGATGTAGATGCAGGATTTGATCCAATTTATGCTTCTGTATCAGACAGAACAAACGTTGGTTATTTAGGAAATGGAATAGCATTACAAAAATATACAGGAGTAAGAGGAAAATCTGGAGGATCCGATGCTAATGCAGAATACGTGGCTTGGGTAAGAAATGTATTAGAGAAAAATGCGATTAAATATCAACTAACAGAATTAGGGAAGGTAGATGTCGGAGGTGGCGGTACAATTGCTTATATTCTAGCCAATAAGGGTGTGGATGTGATTGATTGTGGAACACCTGTATTATCTATGCATGCACCTTATGAAGTAACAAGTAAATATGATATTTATTCAGCTTATGAGGCTTATAAAGCATTCTGGAAAGAATAGAATGTTGTTAGAACAAAAGGGGAATGAAAAGTAATCCAATTAGAAATTATAAAATTAAAACTTGCTAACTAAAGTCAATAGTTTTTAGAAAATTTTTTTAAATTATTTTTATAATGAATTTAAGCATATCAAATAAGCAGTGTTGAAAAACATTGCTTTTTACATATATTTCCAATTTTAAAATACTAATTATAAACTTCTTTTACTCTAGCATAATAGATTCTCAGAAATTTATTTAGTCCGGATATTTTGCAGACATCCATTGGCTTGCCTTCAAGTTCTTTTTTTACTATATAATCGTATACAGAAGAATCACTTGTAGGTTTTGTTGCTTTTAGAGATTTCATTATTTCATAACCGCATTTTCTTAAATATTTATTACCTCGTTTCGAAATATGTATATTAGTAGCTGTGAAGTTTCCTGATTGATATGGTGGAGTATCAATTCCAGCACTTGCTATTAAACTATTTGCACTTTTATATTTTCTAACATCACCAACTTCAGCTATAATTCTAGGACAAATCTTATTACCAACACCTTTCATTTTGCGAACAACATCATATTCAGGTAACTCCTTTGCAAGTTCGTTCATTTGTGCTATAATATCATTAGTAGCTTTTTCTATGGAACGTAAGCTATCTACACAAGTAGTTACTGCTAATTGTGTATACTTATTAGAAGGACGCGTTGGGATTGTTTCTTTAGCTAGTTTATATAATTCTATACCTACTCTTAATCCTATACGATGTCCTCTTTTTTGTGCGATTTGTTGTATATCTCCCACAAAAGTATTTTCTTCAAGTGCAAGTATTAATTTAGGATGATAATATTTCTCATACACATCTAACATAAATAAATATTGACTTTCAATATTAAACGGACTATAAAAACTAGGAAATGTCAAATCTATTAAATTTCCTAATTGAACTTTAGCTTTTACTTTTAGAGATATTTGTTGATTATATTGTCTTGAAAGAAATTTTAATTCTTCATAAGTATTATCTTGCATAGTATATGGTTTTAGGGTGTTCCATTTATCAGAACAGTAAATTGCTAGTTTAACTGAGTCTTTCTTATCTGTTTTAACTTTTCTTAAAGTTACATCAAAATACTTTTTTATTAAAAAGGCATTTTCTACACAGACGAAGTATTGTAGTTCTAATAATTTTACTAAAATAGGTAAATGATAAATACCAGTTGCCTCCATTACAAACTTAATATTTTCTTTTGGAAATCCTTTAATTTTGTTCAGTAAAATATCAAAACCTTCATTAGTATGTTTTATTTCAAAAGGCTTTTCTAATAGAAGACCATTAAGGTTGATTGCTACTGTACTTTTTCCTTTTGATACATCAATTCCTATAGCATACATAAAAATTCTCCTTTCTAAAATTAATTTTTTTGACTGGATCCAACTACTATTACATCTTTCATTTTGGCTATTTACACGAATGTACAATAATATGTAATTCAACTTGCTTAATCGAAGGGTTGATGAATAGAGCTGGTCAACCGTTTTAAATACGAGAGATAACAAAGTATTCTCTAGATGAATTGCGTTGACCAATCTTCTCTATTTTAATGAAAAAAAGTATAATTATCAACTTGTGTGATAACTATACTTATATGGTACCAAAGATGATTTGTAAAAAATATATACGAAATCATCTTTTTTTGAATTTATAATGAAAAATTTGGAAATAAATGCTATAATAATTTTGGCAACAGCAGTTGCCAAATTAAAAAAATATAAAAATACGAATGAATGGAGGTTTAGACTTATGAATAATGAAGTTTTACCAAATGATTATAAAGAAACTTTAGAATTAATAATAGATAAAATAAAAATAGCACAACAAAATGCAGTTATATCAGCAAATTATTATTTATTAAATTTATATTGGGAAATTGGAAATATAATAGTAGATAAAAAGAAAAAACAAGGTTGGGGAACAGGTGTAATAGAAAATTTATCAAAAGATTTAAGGAAAACTTTTCCAACAATGAAAGGGTTTTCTGCCAGAAATTTAAGATGCATGAGACAATTTGCAGAAAATTATACAGATGAAGAAAAAATAAAAAATATACTTTCGCAAATAAGTTGGTCTCATAATA
>CANDSI010000210.1 GCA_947388575.1 uncultured Mycoplasma sp. | reverse complement strand
ACCATATAATTTTTGTTTCTGCACCGTGTTGTTTAAATATTTTCATTGTTTGTTCTTTTGATTGACTAGAACCACTATCAAATTCCATATCTGATAATACAATTAAATATTCTGGGTATTTTTTAAGTTCTCTTAATAATTCCATAACTCTACCAAAATCAGTATTTGAACAATCTCCTGTATACATAGAATGATATTTTTCTTTTAGAGTTTTTCCTTGTATTGTCATTAATTGTGGTCTTGAACTAAAAGATATTACTTGGTTTGGTGCATATGTAGACTTTGTCGCAATTCCATAAGCTATTGAATATGCTCTTGCTAATAAACTGTCTTTTTCATTATTCCACCCCATTGAGCCAGAACTATCTACAATACAAATTGCGTCCATTTCTACACCTATTGTTTTGTCATCTACTATTTTGCTTGCGATAACTTCTTTTGCTTCTGTTGTTGCTCCTCTTGTTGCTGTTTTATATCCATCATATACATCTGTTGTAGAAGTATTTAATCTTGCCTTATTTTCTTTTACTTTTTGGATATATTCTGAAAATCTTCCTTTTAAGTCTTCTCTAGTTGAAAAAGCATTCGTGTATTTTGTCATTGCTAAACTTGGTACTTTTTCAAAATCTATTTCATTAACTAATGGGTGTTTATAATTTCCTTTATTAAACAATTCGTTTAATGGTGTGCCTTCTTCTTTTTCTGCATATGATAATTTATATTCAACTGTTGTATCTGTTTTGATTAACTTTCTATATTCTTTTTCTGATATATTCCACATCTTACATAATGCTTTAGCATATCTTTTTTCTTTTCCCGTTAATCTTGGTAACCATTTTTTTGCTAATTCATTTCCTGCATATAACTGTTCTTTTAAGTATATTAAATTTTCATCTGTTGGAATATGTACTAAATCATCATATCTTCCTGCTTTTACAATATTTTCAGCTGTTACACCAGATAATAACATTAATTTTCTTCCTAAATCTCTTCTTCCTAATCCAAATCTTGGGTCTCTAATAAACATTGAAAATAGCTTTTCTTTTTCGCTTGTTCCAATATTTACTTGGTCTAAATTCTTTTCAAAATATGGGGTCATAAAGAATATATCTGTTAAGTTATTCCCTGTTGATTTATATGCTTTATCTCCATTTTCAGTTAATTTTTCATTTTGATTTTTATTAATAATCTTTTCTAATTCATTCATAATCTTTTTCCTCCATTTTTTACACTCCTATAAGTGCTTTTGGTCTACCTGTTCTTACTGCTCTTTCAACTGACTTTTTAGTTGCATATCCATTTTGTAACGCTATTGATAATCTCATAGGACTATTATCACTTTTTCTATGATTGCATTCTTCACATAGCACTTGATAATTCTTTATATTGTCTAGTCCTCCTTTTGACTTTGGATATATATGGTCTTTTGTTAGCAATATAGGTTTCCCCTCTTTTTCTCCATATACATTTAAGTGATTTCCTGTGTAATTTGTTTCTAAATTAGTATATTGTCCCTCTATTCCACATTTTGCACACTTAAAACCATGCTTTATAAAATTTAAGTATCTATCATCTTTTGTTCTTACTTTATATCCTTGTATTTTTATGTACTGTGTTTTTGAATTATATGTATCTTTTATTACTGACAATGGTAATTTTTCTATTAGTATTTTATTTCCTCTCATTTTACATTATTGTTCCTTCCTCAATATCTGCTTAATCAAATTTATTTCTATTGTTAGTATTAAATCTAGTCTTAATTTATCTATTATGTCTGCTTTTTTATATTCTAAGTCTTTTCTCTCTTTGTTTTAATAAATTCTTTAGTTCTTTTTCTGTGAACATTTGCTCACTTCCTTTTACATTGCAAATTTATTTACAAAATATATTTGCCCCTTTCCTGTAACTTTAGTTGTCTTATTTACACTTATATGTCCATCTGAATGTGTTATACTTGTTTCTTTTATTTGAAATAAACCTAAATTCATTGCTTTTTGTGTAGGCATATTGTAATCTGTTCCTTTTCTACTTATAAGATATCCGTTATCTCTTAACCACTGGAATAATCTGTTCTGTCCTATTTCGTGACCATTTTGTTTTAATATTTTTGCTAATTCTCCAACCAATATTGATGATTTGCTTGTTTCTACACTATTAGCAAATAGTACTTTTGGCTTTTGTTCTTCTATTGTACTTTCTAGCTGTTTATTTTGTTGTCCTAACTTTTCTACTTTTGCATTTAATACATTCATAGCTTTTAATATAAGTTCATCTTCTGTCATATTTTCTTCGCCTGATATATATCCTCCTGTTTGTCTTATTGCTGGTAATATCTCATCTGTTACTATGTCTTGAAATTTTCTTGCTACTTCATTTTTAGCTTTAAAACATAATTTATAGAATATGTTTTCTGGTATATATTCTGGTATTCCTATTTTCCCAATTTGTTGGGAATTATCATCGCAACTCGTTGCGACGTTAAATTCATTTAGATATCCTCTTACTCTCGCCCATCTTATTACTTCGTGACCACTAGTGGCTACGTTTGTAAATCCTAATCCTCTTGCTACATCCTCTAAATTTAATTGTGCTACTCCATTTTCATTTATATATCCTCTTACACCTTTTATTTTTATAATTTCTAAATTATTTATTCTATATTTTTTCCTTAAATTCTTTTTCATAAATATTTTTGCAAATTTCTATCACTTTTCTATTAAATAGATCTATTTTATCTAATAATGCTAATTCAAATTGTGTAAAATATTCGTTATCTTCTGTTTTTCCTAGTATGTAATTCATACTTTCTAATTTTTCTCGCTGGTATATTCTTATAAATTGCTTTCCTTTTTCTTTGTCTTTCATTTTATATTCAATATAATCGTCATCTACTGATACTCCGTTTTTTTGATATATTTTTCTTATTTTTTCTTTTATTTCCATAATAAAATATTTCCATTCAAACATCTTTTTTAACCACTTGAATAAAGGCACTCCTATATGATATAATATTAATAGGATTACTTTTCAAGTAGTTCACTTATGCCTTGAATTATCTGAACAGTTTACCAGACAATGCAGATAATTTAAGGTTATCTTTTATTTTATTATTTTAACATCTTTTAATTCTTTTTTACTTATAATCATAATTTCATCTTCTTCATTGTAATAATACTTGACTTGCCTATCTTCTGGAGTTATTCCCATTTTTCTAAAATCTGTGATAGGCAAGGTCAACATAGGA
>CANDSI010000209.1 GCA_947388575.1 uncultured Mycoplasma sp. | reverse complement strand
TCTTAAAAGTGCAAAAAGTGTTGTTGATAAAGCATGAGAACCACTTATCATTTGATTTCTTACTAAGGCTTTCTCTCCTTTTAATACATAAGAAAAAACATCTTCTATGGCATCTCTTCCTGTATCATTATAGCCATAGCCAGTTGTCATATTAAAATGAGTTTCATTTATATTAAACTTTCTAAAAGCTTCTAATACTAATTCACTGAAATAATATTCATTATCTTCAATTGTTTGGAATATAGTTTTACATTCTTTTTCTGCAACACTCACTAATTTATCTATATTCATAATACTTCTCCTTTATTTTCTACTTGTGCTTAAACCATAGTACTCTTTAACTTCATTGTAAAAACAATCTAATATATTTATCCCCTTAGTATCATAGTCTCCAAAAGTATTTTCTATGATTAAATCTTTGTTATTAAAAAAATTTGCTGAAAAACAGGGAAATTGTTCTAATAATTCTCTTTTTTCTAATAATTTTTCGTATTGTAATTCCGTTATATGACTTGGCATATATGCTATAACTAAATTATCGATAATACGTAAAAATATATGGCCACTTGATACTAAATCATATTCATCATAAGCATCTAAATTATACTTTTTTATAAAGTCTCTAATCATATCTTCATGATGCCTTTCATTAGTTCTGCATTCATCATAAAAATCTTCAATATTTAATATCTCTTCATTTGGTATAATAACTGCAATTGTTAATCTATCTTCTTCCATTTTCATTTCCTCTCCTATAATAATTTTTTCTAACTTTTCCCATTATATACAAATAAAATGTTATCGAATCAAACTAAAAATTCATGGTAATCAAAAAAATAAAAAGCTTAGTTATTATAATTATTGATACTAATTTCATTTTAAGCCACCATCTACCCTTATTATAGTATCAGTTATATAACTTGCTTCTTTACTTGCTAAAAAGAAAACTACATTTGCTATTTCTTTTGGTTCGGCAAATCGTTCTAATAATATATGCTCACATTCTTCTTTAATATATTCTTTGTCTAATTCTTTGTTCATCTCAGTATTAATCCATCCAGGTGCTATACAATTTACTCTAATATTTGGTGCATACATATTTGCAAAATTATGAGTTAAATTAATTAAACCAGCTTTAGAAGCATCATAATCTAAACTATATGAATAATAGGTATCAATACCATTTGTTGAAGAAATATTTATGATGCTGCCTTTATCCATTATATCTAAAACATATTTACTGGTTAAAAAAGGACCAATTAAATTTACATCAAGTATTCTTTGAAAACTTGCTTTGTTTTTATCTTTTAATTCAGAATCTATTGCTATTCCTGCATTGTTTACTAAAACATCTAAGTGCCCTTCTTCTTCCTTAATTTTACTAATCATGTTTTTTACTTCTTCTTCATTTGATACATCACACTTGATAAATCTAGCATTTTTATATTCTGAATATTTTTCTTCTAACTCTTTTAATGTTGTTTTATTGTAATTAATATATACTATATCTTTATTATCTAAAAATTTTCTCGCTATAGCTTCTCCTAAACCGCGTGAAGCCCCTGTTACTAAGATGACTTTACTCATTGTATCAGCGTCCTTTTTCTATTCCACTATTATACATTTCGATATCAGATAAGTCCATACTTAATTCTTGATATCCACTATTTAATATTAAAGTAGTCGCTAATGTTTCATCTGCTAAATACTTTTGATTTTTGTTTTTTCCTCTATTTACTCTTGGACTATATCCTTCTGGTAAACTATTTTTATATATAGATATATTATTACTTTCAAAAGTTGTTCTCATTTTATTTCCTAAATCATTATAGTAAGCATCTAAATTATCACTACTCTTAAATAACTTTACACTATCAATAACTACTACTTCGCCACTTTCTGTCAGAACTTCTAATGTACTATCATTGATACTTCTAGCTTGTCTTATTCCATCACTTAATATTTTACTTAAATATGCCTCTATCTCAGCATTACTTAAATTAACATAAATAGGATTTGTATCCCCACTATAAGAATACCCCTCTTTTTTATTATCTTTTTCATTATAAGTTAAATATAATTTACGCATTTTCCATTCTACTTTCTATTACTTTATCAATCATGTCATATTCACTACTGCTTAAATCGTTATCTATGATGTATTTACCATCTTTTTCTTCATAGTGAGATGCTAGTAAATCATTATCTTCTAAATAAACTATATAGTTATAATCAAAATGTGTAAATAAGATAACTACTTTATATTTGTTTCCTTCTATATCTGTTAATATCGTATAGTTCATTTTTTATCACCCTTATTTTAATTATAAATGATATTTTATAATTTAACAATTATTATCTATTTAAATGTAAAGAAAAAAGTCAATTTTTTTATTGACCCTTATTTTTTAGTAACAATTAGTTTCATTGCTGTTTTGTCTTCACCATTTATTACTACATCATTGAAAGCAGGTATGACAACTAAATTATCGCCACTAGGTGCTACAAAACCTCTTGCTATAGCTATTCCCTTTATTGCTTGATTTAAAGAACCCGCTCCAATTGTTTGAATTTCAACACTGCCTTTTTCTCTAAATATATTAGCAATCGCTCCTGCTACTTTACTAGGATTTGATTTACTAGATACTTTTAATATTTCCATATATTTAATTCCTCAACTTTCTAATTAAATATATGAAGATTTGTTAGTCTTATGACTTTTAATTTTTAATAAGCTCTTTTTCGACTCTTTTAACACTATATTGTTCGTAGATGTAATCTAATAATTTATTTAAGTTTTCTGTTCCAACTTTTTCCTTATATTGTCTTATTCTCTTTTCATTTAATAGCACATCTAGCATTAACTTTCGGTCTTCTTTTAGACCATAGTGAATTTTGCGATGGCAAACTGGACATAAATTAACTGTATTAAAGTTAGTATATACTAAACCATCTGTTGAATTATCATAATCAATTTTTTTAAACTTTTTATACCATTCTGGTACTTCTTTTTTTCGTAAAATATTTTGTTCTAATATGTGGTGAACTTCATAATAATATAAACCATTTTCTTTCTTAAATGTGTGATTTTTATCATTTGTTTTGCATATTTCACAAGGTTTATTATAATGCTCTTTTAAAGCATTTAAGTCTTCTTTTTTCTCAATATTTTCTAAATCATTTATTAAATTTAATAAATTTTCATATTCTTCTTTTGTTTTGTTGCGATATCCATGTTCAATGCTATC
>CANDSI010000208.1 GCA_947388575.1 uncultured Mycoplasma sp. | reverse complement strand
ATTCCCTTAAAATAAAGCAAATCTTCTATATTTGTATTTTGTGTCATTTTGTCAAAGAAACACCCCTAGGAATTTTGTCATACTAACAAAATACGGGGGCTAAGGCTCGCCTTAGAATCCGAAAATTAACTTTCATTAATTTTATAAGTAGAAGAAACTATGTTTCGGCAATAGTTTCTTCATTATCGTATAATTCTTCATAGGTAATAGGTTTTACATCAATAGTGATAGGTTCTTTTGAAAAAGTAACTCTATCACATATATCTGGAATATATTTAAAAACTACATCTTCACTTGCTTTATAAAGTTCATTCTTTTTATTAACATATAAAACACCATAATTATGAATATCTTTTTTATTTTGAGAATCTATCTTTTTATAATCTTTCATAGGAAATACTCTAATTATATCTGATTTATTATCATCTAATTCAAATTTGAATACTTGATCTTGAACATAATATTCAGCTTCATAAAATCTTACATCATAAAATTGTCTTAATTTCATAATGTGTTCGCCAACTTTTTCGATAGGAAGATATTCACTAAATCTCATATAACCTGCAAAGTTTCCAAACATTTGCACTTTCTTATCCAAATAACCCTGATTTTCTAATTCAGTCATTGGTTTACAAATAGATTCTCTAAACTTAACATACTTGACTTCATATTTATTTTTCTCTTTGGAAAGTTCTATTTCATCAATATATCTCATTATTAAATTTGCTTTCTCTTCACGAGTATAATCTTTCCAAAATTTATTGAAATCTTGATACTTATTTGGATATTTAATTTTATTGATAAAATCAATATCTCTTTTAAGTAAAATATCTTCAGGAGTAAACCTGAGCTCATCACTCACTTCAGTATCAACAATTTTATTCTCTAGACTTTCAACAATTTTATCAATATTCTTTTTCTCTTTTTTATAATCTTCTAAAAGAAATACACCTTCGAGATATGCTTGTTTTAATCTTTCATCTTTTGCTTTTAGTTCTTTAATTTCTTTTTCTAATTGCTCTACAGGATTTTCAACTTTTTGCTTAATCATAGGTAAGAAAAATTGATTAACAATTGAATCATATTCTACAATATCATCAATGAAATCTTTTATATAATTTTCAATTGTTTCTTCCTTAATATTGCATTTACAATCAGTACAATAATAGTAATAATATACATTGCCATTTTTCTTTTTAGTTGCTTTACCACCCATAATTCTATTACAATGAGGACACTTCAATTTTTGTAAAAATAAGTAAGTTAAATTTCTGATATAACTACGAGAGTTTTTCTTCTTTTGCACTTGACATTCTTCCCATAGTTCACGAGATACAATTGGTTCAACAACATCTTTATAGTAAATAGGATTCTTTGTTCTTTTACCATGTACAAAATCTCCTTTATAAACCTCATTTTGTAAAATAGTAGTAATGGTAGAATCACACCAATTTTCTTTGCCTAATACTTTTTCCTTATTAAATAAATTACTAATCTTTTGATAGGACATACCACTATGATAAAGTTCAAATATTCTGACAACAATATCCTTTGTTAATGGATTAGGAACTAGCATTTTATTTTCATGTTTATAACCTAAACAAGCCCTGTATGGTAAATGTCCTTTTTTAATAGCTCCTGCTAAACCAAACTTTGTTCTTTCTGATGTTCTTTCAATTTCAAGTTGAGCAAGTATAGTAGTCATTCTCATAAAGAATACACCTGTTGAAGTTTCTGTATTTAATTCTTCACATTTACTTTCTAAACTACAATGAGTCTCTTCTAATAATTTACAAATAGTTTCTAAGTCTTGAATCGAACGAGTGAGTCTATCAAGTTTATAAACAACAATTTTGTTTATCTTGCCATCTTTCATATCTTGAATCATTTCTTGAAATTTAGGTCGTTTCATATTTTTAGCTGAAACACCTTCTTCACGATAAACTTTGTAAATCTTATAACCCTTGTACTCACATAATTTTCTAAGACTTTCTTCTTGTTCATCAAGGCTAAACCCTTCACGAACTTGATCTTCTGTGCTTACACGAGGATATAATCCACAAATTACTTCTTTTTCATTCAATACAAGTTCATCTCCTTTTTTTTCTTGCAACATTTCTTATGACAATTATTATGGCATTTGTTACGACATTTCAAAAAAAGAGAAGTGAAGGTACTACTAAATATAATACTTTCACTTCTCAAAACTACATTGTAAGACTTGGGATAACTCTTTATCCACTATATTAATTATACAACTTTTGTCTTAAAATGTCCATCCTGTGAAAATCTATTTAATAGTGTTTAAATAATTTTCTAACTCTGATATTTGTATTTTATTTGCTAGATTTCCAATATAAATATCAGTAGAATAACTAAATACAAGAAATGTAATACCTTTAATAATTATCCTATGAGGTTCAATGTAAGAGAGATTAGTTTTATCAATTTTTCTAATATTACCATTAATAAATATAGGTTTAGTTTTGCAAAACTGACAGATAAATTCTAATCTTTGTTTTAAAGACTTCTCAAAAGGTATCTCTTGTGTGATAAACCTAATCATAAAACACCATCCTTCCTTTAGGATGATTTCTTTGTAACTACAAAAAAACCAATCTTTCGATTGATTTCTATATATCAATGTCCGAAAAGTTCGAACAGATTCGTCAATGGAGCAAGTGAGCAGAATCGAACTGCCGTCTCAACCTTGGCAAGGTCGCATACTAACCGCTGTACTACACCTGCATATCTCAATACTACCAAAAAACATAAAAAAAATCAAGGAAAAATTGCAAATTTACCTGATTTATTATATAATTGATTTAGTAAGAAGGTTGTTTATGAAAGAAAAGGTAAAAATGCCAATTAATAAATTAACACTAATGCTTAGAAAAATAAGAAAAAGCATTATCGAATATATAACTACAAATAGACTATTTATAGCTTATGTAATACTATCTTTAATAGGAGTAGTTTTAATTAGGTCTTTGACCATTGGGACTAAAAATTTATTTAGATTTGAAACTTTTTTTGTTGATTTAGCTTTAATTGTAATTATTGGTTCTTTCAGTTATCTAGTAAAACCTAAGAATCGCTTTATTTATTTTTTTATTACAATAATAATATTTACAATAATGGAAGTAGTAAATTCAATATATTATACATTTTTTACTTCATTTGCCTCATTTGGAGAACTAGCAACAGCAGGTCAAACTGAAACAGTAGTAGGCTCTATATTTGATCGTTTGAAAAT
>CANDSI010000207.1 GCA_947388575.1 uncultured Mycoplasma sp. | reverse complement strand
GTCCTCCATAAATTTTAGACGCCGAAACTACAGAACCAGCACAAGCACTAGTAACTAAAATATTATTTCTAAGAATTATGTCTTTTAAATTAATTCCATTATTGATCATTAACTCTAATAACTCTCCAAAAATTCTATCTTGCCCTATTCCTAAAAATATAAAATCACTATTTTCCAAAATATCTTTAGCATCTATTGCATTTTCTCTAACATATTTACTATCTAAAATAACAAAATTACTTTTTTGAAGCTCACCGTAACCTAATTGTCTAAAATAGTATTTTAAAGCACTAAAATAAAGCTTAGCAGAATTAATATTTTCATTAGTTACTATATCTCCATCTTGATTAGTATAACCACCAATATAAACCATTTTAATATCTTTAAGATTATCTTTTTTAACTTTTAATAATTCTCCTAAAGTTTTTATATATTGCTTTACAAATTCATTATCTAAATTATTTTCATTAACCCTTCTAGGTGAAGTAGTAGTAACTATTTCTGGTAAACTGCCCACCACCATAGTTGGTATTGTATTAATATTTCTCATATATATCCTCTTTTCTAATTAAAAAAGCTATTCAGTATTACCTGTATAGCTTTAAGTTTATTTATTACAGGTACAAGCACGACAAATAGCACTTGTACCACGATTTTTAAATTTATCGTTTTAACAAGTGCAGACTACTATGATGATGCATACAACTAATACTAAACATAATAATCTCTCCTTTTGTAATATGATTATAACTTAAAAACAATATTTTGTAAAGAAAAAGCTAATTTTCAAAGTATTTATAAACTTTTTGGGTTATTTCAACATAATCATCTAAATCATTTAGAAAATATAAATTAATTATCTTTTCTCTACCAAATATATACTTTAATACCTTCTAATTGTTATTTTAAAAGTCATATTTAACCAATAAAAGTTTTTTTTAGTTTCATATAATTAACTTTGTCATTTAACATTTACCTCTATTTACTTTATGCAAATTATATATATTAAAGTTCAAATAGTTTTGAACAAATTTATCAAATGGTGCTGAAGACAAGAATCGAACTTGCGACCTACGCATTACGAGTGCGTTGCTCTACCGACTGAGCTACTTCAGCGCACTTTAATTATATCAATACTATTTTAAAATGCCAAGTCCAATATATAATTTTTCCTTATTTATAAGTTTATTTTTTATATTCTTTTGTAAACTTGTTTCTTCTTTTAAGACATTATAATCATTAATCTCAAATGGTTCATTAAAGACAAATTTTAAAAAATCTTTTTTATTTTCTTTAGTAAATATTAAATCAAATTTATTTTGAAAAGATAAAATATTACTATCATCTTTTAAAATACATATTAAATCTGGAGATAATAACCAAGAAAAGGTTACAAATTTAATATCTTTAGAAGCATTAAAATATTTAAAAACCTCATTTTTTCTATTTAAAGAATTATCAATTATTTCTTTAGTAAAGCCATTACTTCTAGGAATATGAATAAAAATAACATCTTCCTGATCCAAATAATTCTTTTTAAATTCATATTGAAAAATACCTATTTGAACAATTTCACCACGAATAAATCTCGAAGCCCATTCCATATTACTAAATCTCATCCCAGGTATTCCATAAATTTTATAATCCGAAATACAAACCTCTCTAATTATTTTCTTTTGGATATTTATTTGCTCTAAATCATAATCTTTCATATTTAATTCATGTATTTTATATCCCATTAACATAGATATCATTGGCATATATAAAGAACCATTATTCCTAAAATAAGACAATTTAAAATCCCATTTATTTCTTTTCTCTATATCTATTTTATACAAAATATAATACCATAGATAAACTAAAAAGATTAAATTAATATCACAATTTATTTGTGCCCATAAATCTCTTATAAAATTTGCAAAATCATTATCAAATTCATAAAAGCTAATAAAATTTTCTAAATCATCACTATTATACCAAGCCTCATCAAAACTTTCCATTGCCCCTTCATAGTATATAGTCCAATCATTTGGAATATTAGTAACATTAATATAATTTGAGAGTTCTTTTATTTTTAGCATACTATCACCTACTTAAATTTTAACATAAAAACCAAAAAGTACCAATAATAATTGATACTTTTAAGACATCATAGAAACTCGCATTTTTTCTAAACTTTTCTTCTCATAGCGCGAGACCATAACTTGCGTCATATTAAGTTTACGAGCTACTTCACTTTGCGTTAAATCTTCATAATAACGTGATTTAATAATTTCTTGTTCTTCTGCACTTAAAACTTTAAAACTATCATCTAAATCTAATTTTAAATCAATATTAGTAGTTTTTTTATCAGGAATAACTTCGTGTAAATTAAGTTCATTTGCCTCATCATCTAAAGAAATCATCGCCTGAGCACTAGTAACTGCTTCATAAACTATTCCAGGATCTAACTCTAAGAATAATGCTACTTCTTCGGTTGTTGGTAAATATCCTTGTTTTTGTGCTAAATCATACCTTGTTTTTTCAACTAATTTATATATTTTTAAAATATCTTTACTAACTTTAATATTCTTATTACCATTAACAAAAGTATACATTTCTCCAAAAATATAAGGATAAGCATACGTACTAAATTTAGCCATTTTAGTATCTTTAAAATTCTGATAAGCTTTAAGTAATCCTATTACACCAACTTGAATTAAATCTTGTTTATCAGCGACATAAAATTTGCTTGCTATATTTTTAATTAACCCCATATGAGTTTCGATAAGTAGATTAGTATTCATAATTATATCTCAATTAATTTATTAGCAGCTAGTTCATTAGAAGCTATTTTCATTCTAAGTCTTTTTATTTTTAATCTAACATCATCACTAACTTCACACAAGCAAATTTTTCCTCTATTAGTTCTAATTGCACATTTTGTATTTAAAAGCGCATCCATTCCAGATTCATCAATATCTTTAAGCTCTAATAAATTAAATACCAAATATTTAACTTTATGTTTTAAAACTGTTGGTACAATATAGTTATTAATTTTATAACAAACCTTTCTTTCTAATACTCCATTAAGTCTTACATACAAAATACCCTTATCATATTCCATATCAACTTTTAACATACATTTCACCTCTGTCTATTCTAATATAGAACAAAATAAAAACATTTTAAACACGTTCGACAAAGGTTAGCAAAACTTATCAAAATTTGCGTGTAAACAAAATAAAAAAAGAATTATTAAATGATTAAAATCATTTAAAATTCGTCCAAACTC
>CANDSI010000206.1 GCA_947388575.1 uncultured Mycoplasma sp. | reverse complement strand
TTACACAAGATATGTTAAGTTATACAGAATATATAAAAGATAATATAAAAAATTCGTTTGATTTCTCAGATAATAATTATAAATGTCTGATTGATACATGTTCAAATGAAAAAGCAAAAGTTGACTATTTTTATGATTTATTATACAAAATTTTAGTATAAAAAAATGGTAGGACTGAAAGTGGTCCTACCATTTTTATAAAAAATATGTTATCTTTAAATTAAGAAAGGAGGAAAATATATCATGAGAAAAAGATTATTTGCACTAGCCATCATAGCTATATGTACCATCTTTGTTATACCAGAAGTCAAAGCAGCAGAATTATATTACAAAAATGACAATGGAGTAATATTAACAAAAGATGAATATGACTTTTTTTCATACATGTTTTGGGAAGGAAGTCAAGAATTGATAACTAAAGAAGATTATAGTAGATTTGTTAAATCAAATATCATGTATGGAGAATTAGGAGATAGTATTTATACCGAAATGCAAACAAGGGCTACATCAATTGAAACAAATAATAGGACATTAAAAATAGTTAAAAGTTGTAATTCAGATTGCTTAATATCAGTAACTTTAACTTGGAAAAATAATCCAACAATTAAATCCTATGATGTAATGGGTGCATACTTAGAAAATACACAGTTAGTAAATTCTCCAAAAACTGTTATTGGTTCAACATCTTACACTGACATAAAAACGTTTAATAATGGCTTTGGTGTTTCTATGTTATTGCCTAAATATGATGCAGCGCCAGTTATCAACCAAACTTTTAGAGTTGCTAAAGGTGGTACAATATATGCAAGTTATCAGCATTCAATGAGAAATATTTCTTTAGCAGATAGTAAAAATTATACACTATCTAAAACAGGCTATGGTGGAGTATTTAATTTTTATAGTACAGCAGCTAACACTTATGACAGAATGAATGGGGTTAGTATCAATTTATAGTTATTAAAAAGTAAATTTTAAAGTGAGAGGAATTTTTATATGAAAAAAATTAATAAAATGATTATTGGAATGGCAAATTTTGCCTTATTAGGACTAGTATTGATGCCAAATGCTATGGCTGATACTATTAAATGTAGTGATTTAACAAATGAAGAATTAAAATATATAGCAGAACAAAGTGATCCAGAAATTCTTGATTTAACTTGTTCAAATGGAACACCATTTACAGATGAGTATCTTGATTCTAGCAATAATATGCAAGAATATATTTCATCAATAGGTGAATATTTTGAAGATCGTGTTACGCCATATTCTACACAAGTATTACAAGTTCCAGAGTACATTCAAGAAAAAAATAATTGGTGTGGACCTGCTAATATAAAACAAGTTTTGCAATATTATAATGGTAATTCAAGAACTCAAGCAGAATATGCTGATGAAACTGAAACTGATAAATATGGAAGTGCATATGTTTTTAGAGTAACAAACACTTTAAATAAATACGCACCAAGTGGAGTTCAGTATGTTCATACAATAGGTAGTACTTGGGGAGAAAATAACTTTTTCTATCTAATGTCTGCTTCAGTTATGAATAGAAAACCAGCAATATTACATGCATTAACAAAATCTTTAACTATTTATAATGGTAAAAATTTAGGACATTATTTAACAGTTAGTGGCTATATAGATGAATGGCAATCTCAATCTATAGCTTATGTTGATACTTTTAGTTATGACTATGGAAAAGGAAATGTAGCAGGTTTCCATATAGATTCTAAAGCAAATGTATATAAAACAGTGTCAAATGGTAGTAGATATATAATACATGATAAATATACTGCAGAATTATAAAAATTTTTTAATAACAGTATTCACTTGTATAATAATAATTATTATTATCATAGCGATTAGTAAGAAGCAAAATATATTTTCCACTAAACAAGACAAAGAGTATTTTGTTGAAATTAATGAAACAAATTTAAGTAATTATTTAAAGAAAGATTTAAAAACTATTTATAGTGTGATTGACTTTAGATATACAAAAAATAATATTGTCTATGGTAGTATATTAGATACTGACAAAGGAAACGATTTGTTTCAAACAGAATCAATATTTATTTATGATGAATTAAATAATAAATATGAAAATTATAATTATATATATAATAAGAGAATAATGGAATTTTATATTCTTGATGAAAAAGTATATGC
Organism: uncultured Mycoplasma sp.; assembly: GCA_947388575.1. Next base: position 1,109 of record CANDSI010000206.1, on the reverse strand, counting down.
AACTACTATTTCATATACTGAAAATGATGGAGAATTTTTATGGGAATTTGTAAAATATAATAAAGATTTTACAAAGGAAACTGTCATAAAAGAAGGGATTATTAGAAATCCATTACATTCTCCTATTATACACTTTTCTGAAGAAATAAATAATGTGTATGTTACTGCGATTAGTGAAAATGCAAACGAATTAACTACCATGATTTATGCTTTGCATGATGATGAATTAGTTGAGCTTACACATCTTATTGATAATAAAAGTGAAAGTAATAATAGTATTATTAATGTAGATAATATGATTATATTAGATGAGGACAATATTATATATCTTAAGGAAAATGACGTTAGTCAAGAATTAATTAATTATAATATTAGTTCAAAAAAAGAGAAAAAATTGTTATCCTTGTCAACAAAAAATGGTAAAATATCTAATTTGCTATTTAAAAATAATATAATATACTTTTTAAAAAATAATGTTAAAGAATCTAGTATTTGTGCACTTGAAATAGGTAAGGATCATTTTCAAGAATTAGGCAGTGGTGACTTAGCTTTTGGAAACTTTATTTTGGATAATGATTATATATTATTTCATGGGAGAGAAGAATGGTGTTTATATTCTTTAAATGATAAAAAAATTTATTCAATTGACTTTCCTAATATATATGCTTACCCAAAATATTTATTAATTAATAATGATATTCTATTTGAGAGTGATGAAAACACTTTATACTTAGGAAAAATAAAATTAAAAACTGCAAATTAAGCAGTTTTTTAATTTTATTATTTTATAACATAAAACGACAAAATTCTTATGATTTATTGTCTATAATAGAGATAATAAAACGATTGTTGTCATAAAAAAGTAGATAATAGTTGTATTATTTAGAAAGTTGGCGTTATTTAAGAAGTTTTGTAGAATCTATTTTTTTATATGACAACAACATAAGGAGAATGCTTTATGTTGGAGTTGGCTAGAAAAACTACAATTTTAAGCAGTATATTAAAAAGAGATGGTATATCCTTTCTAGGGTGTTTCATCTCTTTTTTTTGTTTAACTTTTAGAGCTAGAAGCCCACCTTTAGTCAATTTAAGTTTTAAAAAATATTAAA
>CANDSI010000205.1 GCA_947388575.1 uncultured Mycoplasma sp. | reverse complement strand
TTCAAATAAATTAATCCACAGTTATCAAGAATTATTTGAGCAACTTCTTTACCATAAACATTATCTAATTGAGAAAATGATTGAATAAAAAAGTGAAATCTCATACCTCTACTTCTTGCTACTGAAACTATTGCTTCAATATCAGCAAGTGGAGGACAGTTAGCGAATTCATCTAGTATCCAATCTATTTGAACTGGTAATTTTTTACTTTCTTGTGAATTAGCTAATTTTACAAGTTCTCTATATAATAAACCTACAATAATTGTAACCAATGTAAAATAAGTTTTATCTTCATCCGGAACTATAATAAATAGTGCTGTTGGTTCTTTACCTAATAAATCAAAATCAAAATCAGAATTAGAAGTAACATTCGCTACATTGATATCATCAAATAATGCCATCTTTTCACCAAATACTGCTGTTATTGATTTATAAGTATTTTCTGAAGCACTTAGTATTGAAGTTAAAGAATCCTTACTTTTATTACCATACTCTTTTCTCTCAATATACATTTTAAATTTATTAAAATTCTTTTCTTGCATAGAACTATTTTGAAATTTACGAATTGAAGTCATAGTGATTTGTTCTCTATTAATATTACCGGCTTTGTATTCTTCAAGAAAAAATCCTATTAATCCTTCAAGTAAATTCTTAGCACTATTATTCCAAAAAGGATCTTTTTGTTGAGTTTTCTCTTGCATTACCATAATTGATACAGAAGTAATTAATCTATTAGTTTCGGCATAAGAACTCATCGCTAAATTATTATATTCTAATCTATCTTGTTCATTAGTACAATCATTGCACTTTTTTTCATATTCAATATATTTTTCATATTCCTTAATAATAGGTTCTAAAATATTAAAATGATTAGACAATTCTGGATGTCTAAAATCTAGTGCTAAAACATTATAATTATTATTTTTGAACATTCCTGATGTTGTGTGATAAATTTCACCTTTAGGGTCTGTAATAAAGACACTTCGTTTTTCTTTTGCTGTTGCTATGAAACTGCATTCTGGAATAACAGCTGTTACCGATTTACCAGATCCAGTAGAACCTAGATATACATAGTGTGGAGTTTCCCTATCAAACCAAACATATTTATAATCTTTATCAAAATATATAGGAACTCCTGCTTGTTTTATATTTGAAATCTTTTCTTTTTTAAAGTTTTTCTTTATTTCTTCTACACTTGAAAATCGTGCAGAACCATATTCATTTCCATTTTTTACTTTATGCTTCGCTATCATTGGTTCAATAAACATAAATCCAACAATAAGCATAAGTAAAAGAGCTAATAAAACTATTAGCTCTATAGACATATATCTTCCTTTTCTTTATCAGAATCAGACACTATTTCTATGCAATCTGCAAGATGATTAGATATTACTTCCCCAACATATTCATCTAACTCATATACAATATCATCAATATCATTAACAGTTGTAAATTTAATTTTTAAATTTTCATTATGTTCTAATGTACATCGCAAATCGCCTAATATTATTCCTTTAATAGCAGAATCTAAATCATTTATTTCTAAATTATCTAGTTCTTTTTCTACATCTTCTAGACACATATATCTTCTTCCTTATCTTTTTTACAATCTTTATTGATTATAAAAATTGATTCAAGAACTTTTTGTTCTTTATCTAATAACCCATAAGAATCAAATTCTAAATTGTTAATATCAACATCCCATTTTTTATATTCTTCTAATTCTTTATTAAGAACATTTATTTCGTGTTCAATAATATTTTCTTCATCATATGAAGTTAATTCATCATACTCTTTTATTTCTGTATAGATATCATCTCTAATTTTAAAATCTTCATATTCTTTTAGAGGTTCAGAAGAAGATATAAATCTATCCCCTGCCCAAAAACCTACTAAGTGTTCATTTGGTCCATGATAATCTCCTCCGCCTAACCCATTCCCACACCCAATTAATAAGGCAAACGAATTAATTTTAACCGTTCCTAAATATTTATCATCATGATAACACCATTGGATAGGTTGCCTAAATAAATCTATATATTCTTTTTTATCTAAATTGTAAACATACCTAATATCTTGTTTGGACTTACTTCTTACTTCATCAAATGAATCGCAAAAATGATAAAGAGTATTATCCTTAATATTTAATTCTTTCATTATTGCTGCTACTAAATTTTGAGTGGTAGTTTCATCGGTTGGCTCTGCATAGTCACCAACATGAATTACACGATCACCTTTCCATTCATTACTTAATAACCTTAATATATCATCACAGTAATTATTCCCTAAATAAGAATGTTCCATAAGTTTAATATTATGCCAGTTTCTTTGACAAATTTGCTTCTTATCAACATTCATAAATTTATAATATTGTCCCATTAATAAATCTCACTTTCTAACTCTTTTTTAGGCTCAATGTCATATTTTAATATTTGAATAGAAAAATTATTATCACTATAATATCCGTTAAAATATAATTCAAATAAATCTTCAGTTTCTACATAATGCCAATTTTCATCTGATTTTTCTATTCCTTCAGTAACATTAATCGCATCTATATTATCAAAATCAGAATCACATTTAGCATCTTCAACAGCTTTTTTAAACATATTTCTTGCTTCTTGTTCATTTGTAGCTACACCATATATGCTATAAATAACTTCTTGATCCACTATAGCATTATTCGTAACAACATATACTTTATCTGATACATTATCATTTATTGTATTAAAACAAATATCAACATCATCAATTATATCTTTGACATTATCTCCAAATGTATCATAGTTTTTATATAAATTTTTAAAACTAGCAACTAGTTTTTCCCAATCTTCTTTTTTTATAAACATTTAATCACCTTTTCTTTCGTTAACTTCTTTTATTCTTTCTATACATATTTGATAAAAATCTTTATTAATCTCAAAACCTATATAATTTCTATTTTCTAAAATAGAACATACTGCTGTTGTTCCACTACCCATAAAGCAATCTAAAATCAAATCATTCTCGTTAGAACTATTTCTAATAAGTTTTCTAATTAGTTCTTCTGGCTTAATAGTCGGATGGTGCCATTTCTTTTTATCTTTAATATTTATCGGATGATAAAAAACGGTCTTAGCATCTTCATAATTATTTGGACTACATTGACCACCTTTGCGAAAATATAAACAATATTCTTTATCAGTTAAATATTTATTATTAAAAAGTGGCATAGCATTTGTTTTATTCCATATTAAAATATCCATTTTACATTTATTCTCTTTTAAAAAGAAATCT
>CANDSI010000204.1 GCA_947388575.1 uncultured Mycoplasma sp. | reverse complement strand
AATGCAAGTTTTAAAAATTATATTTAAAAAGTTGCATTTAACTTTTGAAGTAATAAATATCATTTATAAATTTGCATAATATAATTAAGTATGTTATAATAAGCCAGAAAAGAGGGATGCTTATGCAAAATGGTTATTGGGTTAGTTATTCAAATAGAAAAGGAACTAAAAACTATCAAGATTACTATAATGACTTAATCGGATATATTGGTCAAATAGATTGGATTGTAAAAGATATAAATCGTGTAAAATATGCAATGGATAATAATGAATCTTATCACGAAATAATGGTATATTTTTCTGTTGATGAAAATGGGCAAGCTATTCCTAGTTTAATGATCCAACTTACAGAAGATAGATACATATGCAATATAAAAGGTAGTGGTTATGGATACATCGTTGATAACAACTTAATTAAAGTATTAAAAGCCAAAATTCAAAATATGGAAATAACAGAAGAAGTTATGCTACAACTCCAAGATTTAGATTTGTTAGTAGCTATTGAAAGAAAAATAGACAATAGTGAAGAATTAACAAAAGAAGATATATCATTTATTTACGAGATTGAAAGAGAAATAAATAGAATAGGATATAAATATAGAGAAGAAGACCCAAGAATAACAAAAATAAAACAAAATAGAAATGTAAAAAGGGATATGGCTAAATTATTTGATTGTTTAGAAGAACAAGTTGGAACATGTACTGAAGACTTAAATAGAGAATTAAGTGTGTATTTGGGAGATATTAAAAATTTTACTTCTTTTTGTACAGATTATCGCTTTCCAAGGATTGTTGTTGGTAGTATAATGAGTCATATGGAATATGCTGTGAATGTTGAATTTCCTCATACAATTATAGGTAGTCTTAATTTACCACGTTTAGAAACAATCTCGAATGTTGTATTCCCAAAGAAATGCAATTATATTGAATTAGTTAGTCTATCAGATATTAAAACACCAACAGTTATTCCATTTGATCATGTTCCAATATATTTTCCAATAAACAGTGTTACAAATTTTGTTCCACCAGAAAGAATATCTCAAGAATTCTTGTTTAGAAACTACGATTCAGAACAATCCTATGCTATCGAAGAATATGCAGAAGCAAATGGTATTGAGATTTATAGTGAACGCAGTCGCAAATAAAATATAAAAAATAAACATGGGCCTCAAGGCTCTTTTTAATTGAAAATAAATGAAAATTTAAATACAAAAATAAGTAAAGTAAAACCAATAACAATTGACAAAAAGGATTATTAAAGATATAGTATAATTGGTATTTTATAAAAAATTAAGCACCAAAAAAAATAACAAACATAAAAGATAGTATAAGTGCCTAACTTATACTTTTGAAGTAAGGGTGTGTTGAAAATGAAACAAATGATAATTGAAGGAAATAATATTCTTTCTGGAACTATTGAAATAGGCGGAGCCAAAAATAGTGCCGTAGCTTTAATACCTGCTAGTATTTTAGCTAATGGAACATCAGTGATAGAGAATGTGCCTAATATATCAGATAGAGATGCATTATTAGATATCTTAAATATATTAAATTGTGAAAGTAATTTAGAGCAAGATAAATTAACAATAGATACTACAAAACTAAAGAATTCTGTTATAGAAGAAAGTTTGTCAAGTCGTATGCGTGCTTCCTATTATTTTATGGGAGCTCTTTTAGGACGTGAAAAATTTGTCGAAATATATATCCCTGGAGGATGTAATATTGGAACTAGACCAATCGATATTCATTTAGACGGCTTTAGAGCTTTAGGAGCTAATATTACTATTGAAGGAAATAAATATACACTAAAAGCAGACAAATTACAAGGGACAGACATATATTTAAAATTTCCAAGCGTTGGAGCTACAATAAATATTATGTTTGCGGCAGTTTTAGCTGAAGGAACTACAATTATTCATAATGCAGCCAAAGAAATAGAAATTGCAAATATTGCAGATTACTTAATAACAATGGGAGCTAATATCAAAGGTGCCGGAACAGATGAAATAATAATCACGGGTGTACAAAAATTACAAGGTGGAAAAATCAGTGTATTACCAGATAGAATAGAAGCTGGAACATATATTATTTTAGGGGCTTTATGTGGCAAAGATTTAAAGATAAACAATATTATTCCAGAACATTTAGAAGCATTAACTTCCAAGTTACAAGAGATGGGGATAGATCTAATTATTAATAAAGATAATATAATAATAAATAAAGTTGCTAAATTAAAGCCAATAAATGTTAAAACACTAATATATCCTGGTTTTCCGACTGATATAGGTCAACCTATGAGTGTGTTATTAACGCAAGGTAATGGAAAATCATTATTTGAAGAAACAATATGGGAAAATAGAATGGGGCATGTACCATCTCTTAATAAAATGGGAGCTAATATCAAAGTAAATGGCATGAGTGCTATTATAGAAGGTCCTGCAAAATTAAAGGGATGTGAAGTAGTAGCGACCGATCTTAGAGGAGGAGCAGCACTTGTTTTAGCAGGATTAACCGCAGAAGGAACTACAATTATAACAGATGTTGAACATATTTTAAGAGGATATGAAAACATTGAGGAAAAGCTAACAAATATAGGTGCTAAAATAGAATTAAAAGAAATATAGTATAATATACTATATTTTTTTGGTGGTGTATTATGAAAAAAAAGATTGTAATTATTGCCATATTAGGTTCAATTTTATCAATTATTATTTACTTCTATACTAGAAAAGAAGAAATAAATATAGTATCTTTAGGCGATGGTGTTTCCATTGGAATGACTCCTTACAACATAGAAGGATATAGTTACAATGATTATCTAAAAAAAGATTATGAAAACATTCATAAATTAGATAAATATTATGAATTTGGCAGTTTTGGTCAAACAACAAAAGAGTTAATATATGAAATAAAAGAAAATAAAGCTAAAAGTTTTAAAGATAGTAAAATAGAGATTCAAAGAGCGATAAATGAGGCCGATATTTTAACTATATCAATTGGCATGGATGAGTTATCTGAAGATAAAATAACAAAGCAACAGATATTAGAGTATGAAGATGATATAAAGGAGTTATTTAGTATGATAAAAATGTTAAATAATAAGAAAGTATTCATAATAGGTTTATATACTATAAAAGTAGAGGAACTACAAACTATAGAAAAATTAAATGCTATGTTAAGAGAAAAGGCAATAAATAATAACTTTACGTTTATAGATATTACCAATATAATTAACAAAAAAGAGTATTATTTAGATAATAAAAGTTATTATATTAACTATCAAGGTCATCTTGCTATATAT
>CANDSI010000203.1 GCA_947388575.1 uncultured Mycoplasma sp. | reverse complement strand
TACTATATGCAAGTAAAAAAAATGAAAACAATATGATAAAAAATGCAAAAGGAAATGTTATACTTTTTACTTTATCAATTGCACTATTAGTAGGAGCAATATTAATAAATAATAATGAATTTACAAATGCAAGTAATATGATAGGTAGAAATATATTTATAGCAATTATCATGTTAATAGTAGGAATATATCTATTTTATATTAGTATATCAAGTTTTATTGTAAAAAGATATTTAAACAATAAATCAAGAAAATATAAAAAAGATAATATGTTTTTATATAGAAATTTAACCTCAAAAATTAACACAATGAGTTTAAGTTTAGGGACAATTGCATTAATGTTTACTATTATATTAATTGGTGGAAATGTAGCACTACTTATGAACAATATGATAAATAACGAAATTGAAATGGGTTATCCTTATGAAATAATGATTAGTACAGCAGATGGAGACTTTTCAAAATATAAAGAGTATATTCAAAAAAATACAAAAGTAAAAGATATGTATGAGTATAGGTTATATAATATAAAAGGGATAGGATTATCAACAGCATTTGAAAAAACACCATTTAAAGGAGCAATTGATAAAGAAATTGATAGTGTATTAAGTTTAACAACTTATAATAAACTAAGAGAAATATTAGGATACGAAAAAGTAGATTTACAAGATGACGAAATTATAATTAATTGTTTAAAAACAGCCAAAGGGGGACTTGAAAAATATACTAAAGAAAACGATAAAACTAAAATAGTAGGAAAAGATGTAAAAATAAAAGAAATTAGAAGCGAAAATATTGCACAAGTTGGATTTAATGGTTCGTATTATGCAATTATAGTACCAGACAGTTTAATACCATTAATAGAAAAAGAGGACCAAAGATTAAGAGATAAAAATGATAATAACAGTACAATTGTAACAGAGCAAGAAGATGGAGCAGATAAAATCTATTATTTGGACTTTGCTTATAATTTTGTTGCTACAACAGAAAATATGACAGATGAGAAGTTTTATAAAGAATTAAGTAATTATATTATAAAGCAAGAAAGAGAAATAGCAGGAGAAGTTAATGGAGAAGAACAAAATTATAATATAGAAATATCACTTGCAAATGTACAAACAAAAGGTGAAAGAATGAGCCAAACAAAATCATTTTATACAATTATGTCATTTCTAGCATTTTATGTAGCACTTATTTTTGTAATGGCAACAGCTACTCTTTTAGCAATACAACAATTAAGTGATTCAGAAAAATACAAATATAGATATGAATTATTGAGGAAATTAGGAGTGGATGAATTACAGATAAATAGAACGATATTCAAACAACTACTTTTCTATTTTGCGATTCCAATGGTATTGCCAGTAATAATTAGTATTCCTGTTATTTTAGGTGTTGGTCAAATATTTACAGTAGCAGTAACAATGGAAGAAATTTTTAAGAATATTTGGATTATGCTTGGAATGTTTATATTGGTATATGGAATTTACTTTATTGCAACAGATGTGCAATTTGATAGAAATATAAATGGAAATGAGAGAGAAAAATGAAGAAAATATATATTATACTAACACATACAGGAACAGCATTATCAAAAATAATAAAAAAATTTACAAAAGATGAATTTTCTCATGTTTCTATTGCTTTAGATATAGAATTAAAAGAAATGTACAGTTTTGGAAGATTAAATCCATATAATCCTTTTTGGGGTGGATTTGTACATGAATACATAGATAAAGGAACATTCAAAAGATTCTATAAAACAAGAGCAAAAGTATATTCCTTAGAAATTACAGAACAACAATATGAGTTTATAAAAAACTATATAGAACAAGTTAAAAATAATAAAGAAAATTATAAATTTAATGTTATTGGGCTATTTGCAGCAGGATTTCATAAAAAGATAAATAAACAAAAATCTTTTTATTGTGCTGAATTTGTAAAATATGTAATGGAGAAGGCTGATATAAAAACAGATTTACCAGATATAGTAAAGCCAGAAGATTTTAAAAATATAAAGGAATTACAAGAAATATATGGAGGCTTACTTAGAAAATATCAATCTCCTAAAATAAATGTAGTATAATTAATAAGAAATAATTTATTAATGTACACAAATAAAAAAGAAGGGATTATATGAGCAGAAAAAAGAAAATTAAAATATTTAAAATATTATTAATGGCAGTAGTTTTAACATTATTTATAGGAATAACAGTATATCTATTTCCAGTAATGAAAAATTTATCTACAGTAGAAGGACAAGTAGCTTTTAAAGAAAAAGTTGATAATTCTGGTATGATGGGAATGTTATCACTATTTGGACTTCAGATAGCACAAATATTTTTAATTATAGTACCAGGAGAACCAATAGAAATTTTGGCAGGAATGTGTTATGGAGGATTATGGGGAACAGTATTTATTATGGTGTCAGCTGCTATTATATCAATAACAATATATTTGTTAGTTAGAAAATTTGGAAGAAAATTTGTATACGATTTTTGTGATGAAAAGAAAGTTTCTAAAATAGAGAATAGCAAATTATTTCAGAATCCAAAAAAGATTGAACTAATAATGCTTGTATTATTTTTGATACCAGGTACACCAAAAGATTTGTTAGTATATGTTGCAGGATTATTGCCAATAAAGCCAATAAAGTTTATCTTAATTTCAACATTTGCCAGATTTCCATCTGTTATTACTTCTACATTAGCAGGAGATAGGCTTGCTATTGGAGATTGGAAAATGAGCATTATATTATATGTAGCAATACTAATATTGGTAGCAATAGTTGTATTAATTATAAACAAGTTTGACAAAGATAAAATCACAAAAGATGCAATGAATAGTATTAAATAAACTTCTAAACACTTTATACAGTAACCTTACAGAAATGTAAGGTTTTTTTTATAAAAATTATGTTATAATGATATTTGGGAGGTATCATAAAATGCAGAAGATATTAATCGTTGAAGATGATGAAAAATTAAGAAATGAATTAGAAATATTTTTAAGCCATCAAGGCTATCAAGCAGAATGTTTAAAAAAATTTGACAATACTATACATGATATTTTAGCCAGGAGTAGATGGAGAATATATTTGCAAAGAGATTAGAAAACAATCTGATATGGGGATTATTATAGTAACAAGTAGAGATAATGAATTAGATGAGTTGGTTTCAATAAATTATGGAGCAGATCATTATATTACAAAGCCATTTAATATCCATATACTACTTGCAAAAGTAAATTCGCTATTAAGAAGAACAAATAGTAATAGTGAACCTAAAAATAAAATTGATGCAA
>CANDSI010000202.1 GCA_947388575.1 uncultured Mycoplasma sp. | reverse complement strand
TAAAAAAGAAAAATATTTTAGTAAAAGGGGTTTATTATGAATAAGAAATGTATTGGTTGTGGTCTTACTTTACAAAATTTTAATAAAGATGAAAAAGGGTATACTCCTAACATAGATAAAGAATATTGTATGCGTTGTTTTAGACTTAAGAATTATGGAGAAAAAGATTATACTGAAAAAGTGGACGAGGCTTCTACTATTCTAAAGGTTAATAAAAGTAGAGGAATAGTTTTCTTTTTAATCGATTATTTGAATATAAATAATTATACTTTAGATATCTTTAAAAAGATTAAAATACCTAAAGTATTAGTAGTTAGTAAATGTGACACTTTAAGAAGAGATATTAAATTTTCTAAAATAGTTAAATGGTTAGAAAAAGTTTATGATATTATAGATGAGGTTTTATTTATATCAAAGAAAAATGATTTTAAAAGTGCTAATATATTAAAATATATGGATAAAATAAATATTAAAACTTGTTTTATTATGGGTATTACTAATGCAGGTAAATCTACTTTAATTAATAGTATTTTAAAGAAAAATAATATAAATAAAGAAATTGTAACAAGTAATAAACCTAATACTACACTAGATTTTATTAAATTTAAAATAGATGATTATATAATATATGATACTCCAGGGTTTGATTATCTTAGTTTAAATTATAAAATAATTAATAGCGAAATTAAACCAATAACTATAAATATTACAAAAGAAGTTACTATTAGTATTAATGGATGTATAGATTTTTATTTTGATAAACCTAATAAGATTGTAATTTATACAACCCATAATAGTGTTAAAAGAAAATTTAAAGATACTATTAAAAATGGTAAATATATTAATGCTTTTGATAATAGTGATATTATTATTCCAGGAGTAGGTTTTATTAATGTAAAGAATGCTTGCATAGTTAAATCGATTATAGAAATATTAGAAGTTAGACCTAATATAAGTGGTGAAGAATATGAGTAAAATTCATGTAATGAGTGAAAACTTAGCTAATAAAATTGCGGCAGGTGAAGTAGTTGAGAGATGTTCTAGTATTGTTAAAGAATTAGTAGAAAATAGTATAGATGCTCATGCTGATAATATTACAATTAATTTAATTAAAGGTGGTTTAGAGAAAGTTCAAGTTATTGATAATGGGGAAGGTATGGATAGTAATGATGCTAAATTAGCATTTGGTAGACATGCGACTAGTAAACTTATTCGTGATGATGATTTATTTTTTATTAATACGATGGGCTTTCGTGGTGAAGCTCTTCCTTCTATTGCTAGTGTCTCAGAAGTAGAACTTATTACTAGTAATGGAGATACTTCTAGTTATATTCATATTAAAGGTGGAGAAGTATTAGAAGAAAATGCTGGAGATTTAAGAGTAGGGACTAATATATCTGTACAAAATCTTTTTTATAATACGCCAGCACGTTTAAAGTATTTAAAAGCAGAAAATACCGAACTTTATAATTCAGTTAATTTAATTGAAAAATTAGCTTTGGCTCATCCTAAGATTAAGTTTACTTTAACAAATAATGAAAAAGTAATACTTAAAACTAGTGGTAGTGATAATTTACTTAAAACTATTCACGAAATATATGGTCTTAATGTGTCTAATAAAATGTTGGAATTTAAGGCTAGTAATAATGATTTTGATATATATGGTTATATTTGTAAACCAGAAATATTAAAGTCTAATCGTAATGATATGAATACTTTTGTAAATGATCGAGTGGTTCGTAATTTGGAAATTAATAGAGCGATAAATGATGCATATTACACTTATAAACCAGAGGGGAAATATCCAGTTGTCGTATTAAAAATTAATACAGATCCTACCTTAGTAGATGTTAATATTCATCCAACTAAACAAGATATTAAGTTATCTAAAATGAATGATTTATATGATTTAATATATAATACTCTTAAAAATACTTTATATCAAAATTTGCTTATTCCTAATGCTTTAAAGAGTGATAGTGTTAGTATTATTAAAGATAGCGTTATCGCAGATATAGTGTCAACGATGACTAAAGCGGAAGAAAATGAAAAGATTCAAACCGAATTAGATTTTAAAATAGAAGTTAATCAAAATGAAAATAGTGATAAAGAAAAATCTTTAGAAATTAAAACTAATGATGAATTAATTATTAATAAGGAAATGAAATCTCTCGTTTTATATCCTGTAGGTCTCGCTTTAGGAACATATATTATAGCAGAGAATGAGGAAGGTGTTTATTTAATTGACCAACATGCTGCTCAGGAACGAGTTAATTATGAAAGGTATATGAGGGCACTTGGAGAAAGAACTACAACAACAACTAGACTTTTAATTCCAATTACAATTGAACTTTCAACTAGTGATTTTGTTATTCTAAAAGATAATTTAGATGTTTTAATAAATATGGGATTTATAATAGAAGAATTTGGCGTTAATACTTTTAAAATAGAAGGGCATCCTACTTGGATACTAGAAAATCATGAAGAGGAAAGTGTGAGAAAGATTATTGATTTAGTTATTATTAATAAAAGTAGTTTTGATCCCGTTAAATTTAATGAAAGTATTGCAATTACTTTAGCTTGTAAAATGAGTATAAAAGCTAATATGAGAATTAGTCATGAAGCACAAGAAGAACTTTTAAATGAATTAGTATTATGTGATAATCCTTATAATTGTCCTCATGGAAGACCTACAATTATAAAGTTTAGCATATATGATTTAGAAAGAATGTTTAAAAGAGTTATGAATTAATTTTTTTATTGTAGATTTTTTTAATTTATATTATAATTAAATTACTAAGAGTAAACTTTAAAAACAGAAGTATCACTTCATAGAATAAAATCTCTTAAACTAGTAAAATATAATAGTGGAGAGTGAAGTATAATGACAACGTTTAAAAGAGATTTTATATTTAGAGATAATGTTATTGAGGTAGTAGCTAAAAATGTGAGAAAGTATAGAAAATTAGCAGGTATAACTCAAGAACAATTAGCTTTAGATATTGGAGTTTCAAATGATTTCTTAAGAAGATTTGAAACTACTTTAGGTAAAGAAGGTATGGCTTTAAATACTTTATATAAAATATCAATAGTTTTAAATATTTCAATGGATAAATTCTTTATTGAATAAAAAAGCTTTCATTTTAAAAGCTCAAATAGTATAATGTTACTAGGTGATGTTAATGAATGGATATAAATTTAATTCTGATATGTATAAGTTAGTAGCAAGAAATGTAAATAAATATATGAAACTAAAAAATTTAACAATAGAAAGTCTCGCACAATTTACAGAAATAAGTGAAAAGTTTTTAGAT
>CANDSI010000201.1 GCA_947388575.1 uncultured Mycoplasma sp. | reverse complement strand
AGATAACATTAATAATGACAAGACATATGCTAGTAATGATGAGATATCAAGAACTGAACTAATCAAAAACATTGAAAGTGCTTTTTTAAAATTAAAATTAGAAGGACTTGAGATAAAAAAAGAAGAAAACACAACTATTAAGTTTTATTATGAGAGTACATATAAAGAATTAAAAATCGAAAAAGATAAAATTACTTATAATAATGAAACAAAGACATTAGAAAGTAGTGGAGCTACTTATGATTTATGTCCTAGTTATGAATATATATCTTTAGATGATAATTATTATTTAATTAAAATAAATATACCAGTTTTAATAAATAACGAAAATACACGAGTAGAAGACGATATAAATTTAACTTATATGGGTTTAAAAAAAGAAAGTAATAATTATCCATTAAATTATGTATGTCCCTAAAAAAATAAAACTAGGATTACACTTATTAAAGCTTGCATAATTCTTCCTTTTAAAAAATTAGAGTAAGAAATAGAAGTATCTTCTAGAATTGCTTTTATTTGTGTATGAATACTAATACCACCAAAAGAGATAATCAAAATAGCGATTATTTCTTTTAATTTAGAAGTAATTGTAATTGTACTGAGTAAATTAAGTCCATTTGTAATTTCTAAGAAACCGGAGATTAATACTTTTAAAAAATCTGAAGTTGGAAGTATTTGAACAATTAAGAATGCTAGAAGCATATAAAAAACGATTGTTCCTAAAATCATTAATAAAGTATTTACTGATTTAGAAATACTTTTTATTAAAACGTTACCTATATTTAAATTAATATTATGATTTATTTGATTTTCTCCAATTATAGGTGCATGTTTTCTTAACAAAATACCTATAATAATATTACTAATGTAATGAATTAAAATAATTTTAACTACAGAGTTTATTGGAAACATACTAGATAAAATTAAAGTTAAAAAAAGGGGATTAGAAAAATAAGTAAAATAAAGATAATGGGAAGCTTCAGTTTCATTAATATTATTATTAGCAACTAAATTCTTTAAAATGTAAGCTTGACTAGGAGTGCCACTAATAAGGCTCATAATAAATACATAAGCAGCAATACCACTTGTATGAAAAAGTTTTTTAAATAAAGGGTTAAAAATTTTGTAGAAGAAAAAAGGAAGTCCAGCATTTACTAAAATATCATTAATAATAAACATAGGGAATAGAGAAACAAAAACTTTATTTAAAAACAAGTTAACAGCATTAATAATAACTCCCGCTACTACATTGTTATTCTTAAAAATAAAAAAAATGGCTATGAAGCAAAATAAACAAAAAGTAAAGTTGATAATTTTTTCTTTCATAAATAATCTCCTACGTGATATAATTTAATAAGGTGATGAAAATAATGTTTACTAAAATATATGAAAAATCTAAAAATTTTATCAAAGAAAATTATAAAAGTTTAATAGTATTAGTTATAATATTTATAATATTTACAATAGAATTACCATATTCAATATATACACCAGGTGGAGCAGTCAATTTAAATGATCGAGTAAGTGTTGAGAATAAAGAAGAAGTTAAAGGATCATTTAACATGGCTTATGTATCAATGGTTAAAGGTTCTATTCCGTTTTTATTATTATCTAAAGTATTTCCTGACTGGGATATAGTAAAAAAAGAGGATATAACTGCTAAAGGTGAATCAATGGATGAATTAATGATGCGTGAACGTCTTTATTTACAAGAATCTATGGATAATGCAATAATAAATGCTTATCAAAAAGCAAATAAAAAAATAAATATTAAAAGTATTATAAATAATGTTAGTTATATATCGGAAGAATCTAAAACAGATTTAAAAGTAGGAGACCAGATTATAAGTGTAAATGGTATTAATATATCTAGTATCGCAGAACTTAAAGAAATTGTTGAAAAGCTAAATGAAAATGAAAAAGTTAATTTGAAAATAAAGCGCAAAGAAAAAGAACGTGATGCTTATGCCACAACATATAAAATAGATGGTGTTACTAAAATAGGCATTAGTTTTGTAACTACTTATGACTATGAAGCAACGCCTAATGTTAATATAAAATCAAAAGCAACAGAAGCTGGTTCTAGTGGAGGCTTAATGATGAGCTTAACAGTTTATAACCAATTAGTACAAACTGATATAACAAAGGGTAAGAAAATAGTTGGCACTGGAACTATTGATATAAATGGTAATGTTGGCGAAATAGGTGGGGTAAAATACAAACTTATAGGAGCAGTTAAAAATAAAGCAGATATCTTTATTTGTCCTGAAGAGAATTATGAAGAAGCAATAAGTGTAGCTAAAGATAAAGATTATGATATTAAAATAATAAGTGCTAAAACATTTGATGAAGCATTAGAAAAATTAGCAAGTATTTAAAAAAACTAAGGGTATTCTTAGTTTTTTAATGCCAAATTATCAAATTATTTCTTATTAATAATATATTTAATCATGATCATAATAATCATCTAAAAAACAATATTTGTAATTATCTTTTTTATAGCCAAGTATTTGAGTTAAATTAATATTTTCCATACTTTTAAAAATATTATATTCAATATAAGGATTCACTTTTCGAAGGTCATCGATTAACTTTTTTATTTCTTTTCTTTTACTTTTTTCTTCATCGATATTTTCTTTAGTCATTTTACAAGCACAATTTAGAAAGGTCAAATTATTATATTTACTCCAAGCTACAATATCATGTTCTTTAATATAGTACATTGGTCTAATTAATTCTAGTCCTTGAAAATTTTCACTGTGAAGTTTTGGCATCATTGTTTTTATTTCAGCACCATATAACATACTAAGCAAATTAGTTTCAATCACATCATCAAAATGATGACCAAGAGCTATTTTATTACAACCTAGTTCTTGAGCTTTATTATAAAGATGTCCCCGGCGCATTCTAGCGCACATATAACATGGGCTTTTAGCATTCATAACATCAAGAGAAGGGAATATATCACTATCAAAAACTTCAATTGGAACTCCTAAAGTTTTAGCATTATTAATAATAAGATTTAAATGCTCATTTGTATAACCTGGATTCATAACAACAAACTTAGCTTCAAAAAGTAATTTGCCATGTTTTTTAATTTCTTGAAAGCATTTCGCCATTAAAAAAGAATCTTTGCCACCACTAATACAAATCATAATTTTATCATTTTCTTGAATTAATTCATAATCTCTAATAGCTTTTGTAAATTTACACCATATTTCTTTACGATATTTTTTAATAATACTTCTTTCAATTTCTTGTGCTTGTTCCATAATAAAACCTCTTTTTCATATTATAATATAAATAAAAAAAACTTGCAATAATTAGGGAT
>CANDSI010000200.1 GCA_947388575.1 uncultured Mycoplasma sp. | reverse complement strand
TATCAAGAACAAATAAGGGAAATATTGGAATATGCTAAAGTTTTAATTAATGAGTTATATCAAACTCCAAATAAAGAAAAAATAAATATAGAATTAAAAGTTAGAGCAAGATTACAACCTATATTAGAAAAGCTAGCTAAAGATGTAGCTACCAATTATATATACATTAATATGCAAGAAATAATAAGTGGATTATTTAAAACAAGTAGTGATTTATATCAAGCTCATTTATTTGATTCAATTAATAGTATCGTCAAAGAAATAGAAATTTTAATAGAAAGTAATAAATTAGAAAAATATAAAACTACCTTAACAGAGATATTAAATAAGGAAGATATAAATAATGAAAATTGCGTGATAAATTTGTTCGTTAAGTTAATAAAATTAAAAAATAGAATTGAAGAAGAACTAAATAAAAGCGAAAAACTAGAACGCAAAAAAATAAAAAGAAAATATTTTTAAAATAGTTGTCACATTTACTTTATTTAAGTTTAATCGAGTTGACAAAATACTACAAAAAAGTATATAATGATATTAAGTTAAAGGAAGTGAAGAATGTGTACAATGATAAAATTTATTTAACTCCTCAGGAAATATTAGACAAAGAGTTTAAAATAGATGCCAGAGGTTATCGTCCTCAAGAAGTAGATAAATATTTAGATATGGTTATACGTGATTATACTGAATTTATAGGTATCATTAAAAGAAATGAAAAGGAAATGAAAGACTTAAGAGAAGATAATGCTAAATTAAAAGCAGAAATCCGTTCCTTAAGAGAACAATTATTAGCAGCTTCATCAAATGAAGGAAGTGGCGTTAATAATGTCGATTTATTAAAAAGAATCAGTCAATTAGAAAAAGTGGTTTTTGGAAAATACGAATAATATTCGGACAAATGCTGCATAATTTTTAAGTATGTAGAGGAAAGTCCATGCTCACACAGTACTGTGATGTCTGTAGTGTTCGTGCTAAGGAAAAAAATAACCTTAGGTAGTAGAAATACTAACGGCGCTGAAAAATTCTAAAAGCATATGTTCATGAATTAAGTAAGTGTAAAGTGCCATAGTGACGAAGAATAGGGAAACCTAGGAAATGGAACGCGGTAAACCCCACGAGTGAGAAATCCAAATTTGGTAGGAGAGCTCTTACAAAAGAAACGAATGGCGTAAGGGACTATTATAGTAGATAAATATTTGTCGCCCACAAGGGAACAGAACATGGCTTATGAATATTATTTAATTTTTAAAAAAGGAGTGAAATAACACTTGGATAACATAGGTAGTTTGCTAAGGCAAACCAGAGAGTCTTCAGGGGTTAGTATAAAAGAAGCAAGTACCGATTTAAGTATTGATGAGAATTATCTCTTAAATATTGAAGAAGGAAAAATAGGGTGTTTTAAGGATATTTTTGCCTTAAAAGATTATCTTACCAATTATGCTAAATATTTAGGAATTGATAGTGATAAACTAATTGATGAATTTAATGAGTACATGTTTGAATACACTTCAAAAATACCAGTTAAAGAAATCGAAAAGAAAGCTAGAAGTGAAGCTAAAGAGGAATCAGGCAAAGTGGCATCTCCATACACTAGAAAGTCAAGAAAGTATAGTCGAAATTATTATTTAACTATATATTTAGTAATTATTGCATTAGTAATTCTAGCTATAATATGGAGTATTAAACAAATTACTATTGATAATTCAGTAACTAAAGAAATTAGTTATATTAAGTATACCAGGTAGGAGGAATAAATAATGAATTTACCAAATAAAATAACAATAACAAGAATAATAACAGCAATTATAATATTAATAATGCTAATGATACCATGGCATAACATGGGAATAACATTTCCTACATTTTTAATCGCTGGAAAAATAACAATAAATTTAAAATATATAATCGCAGGAGTTTTATTTGTTATTGCAGCTTTAACTGATTTTTTAGATGGGCGTATAGCTAGAAGTAAAAATTTAGTTACAGATTTTGGCAAAGTAATGGATGCTATTGCTGATAAAGTTCTAGTAAATGGCTTATTAATTATTATGGCATATGATGGTTTTATAAGTATAGCTATACCTGTAATCATTATAACTAGAGATATATTTGTTGATTCATTTAAAATGGCTAGTGGCAATAAAGGCAAAGTAGTAGGCGCATCCATAGCTGGAAAGGCAAAGACAATGTGTATGATGACTGGAATGGCTTTAACACTATTTTATAATTTACCATTTGAGTTAATAGGTATCAATATTGGTTATGCTCTAATAATTATTGCTACAGTTTTATCTGTAATTAGTGGGGTACAATATTATTACAATACAAAAGATACATTTTTACCTGAAAAAGAAAATAAGGCTTAAAAAGCCTTTTATTTAGGTAGAAGAAAACATTTATTAGTAATTTTCAAAAGTTTATAATATAATAGATAAAAGGAGGGGTTACTATGAAAATAAGGCAAAAAGAAGTAGAAGATTTGATTTTTAAAAGTTATTTAGAAGAAGTAATGAAAAAAAAGAAATTTTTAAAAATGAATAGATATATTCAACATGGTAACACATCATGTTTGCTTCATAGTATTGCAGTATCATATTATAGTTATCGCTTAGCTAAATTTTTAAGATTAAATATTCACGAAAAAGAGTTAATTAGAGGAGCCTTATTACACGATTATTTTCTTTATGATTGGCATGCAAAATATAAACCAACCAGAGATGTCGGTTTGCATGGAAGGATTCATCCCAAAATTGCGTTATTTAATGCTAGAAAAGATTATGATATTAATGAGTTAGAAGCAGATATAATTGCACGTCATATGTTTCCTCTTACTTTCACACCTCCTAAATATAAAGAAAGTATTATAGTATGTTTAGTAGATAAAGTTTTAAGTACATATGAAGTTTTTAGCAAAAATGCTTATGCTAAAATAACAAAAAGAGTAGTAGAGAATAAAAAAGAACGTCGTATTATATCTAGACGTTTAAATTGGTATTAAAACATTAACTATAAAGTTGATGTTTTTTTATTTTAAAATACTTTTAGGATAAGGCTTACGTTCATCAGTCCTACAAAGTAAATAATCAATCGAAGTATTATAATAATCAGCAAGCTTATGCAAAGTATCAATAGGAATATTAATTTTTTCAAGCTCATATTTACTATAATTTGATTGATCGATATTTAATAATTCTGCAATATCTTTTTGAAATAAGTCATTATCTTCTCTAATATCTTTTAATCTATTCATTATATTCACCTCAAAAATAATACCATAGTTATAATTTACCTATTGACATATAGTTATATTTTGCCTATAATATAAAATATAAATGATAAATTTCTAATATAATTGAGCGCTCGTTATTTAGAACTAGAAAGTAGGGATAAATAATG
>CANDSI010000199.1 GCA_947388575.1 uncultured Mycoplasma sp. | reverse complement strand
ATTAAAGACTATATTTCAAATGTAGAAGATACAACAAAATCAATGAAAAAGGTAAACGATTTAGATATTATTATTAAAGAATACGAAAAAGATTTAAAAGAACATCATAACGAAGTTAGAGAATTAAACTCTACTATTAGACAGAAAGATGAAGAAATAAGAGATTTATCAAAAGATTTAGATATAGCCAAAAATACTATTTCAAAACAACAAAAAGAAATAAATGTATTAAAGCCATTCAAAATTTTATGGAACAGACTAATGAAATTTATAAAAAGTAAGGTAAGACATTCTAAAAGTGAAACCTATAAAAAAGTCTATGAAGAACTTAAAATAGACAATATTTTAAGACAAGAAGATATTGATTTTATAGATAATAAAAACACTAAAAAAAGAAATTATGAATTATAAAACGGAGGTAAAAAATTATGATATTAAAATGTAACAATGAAAAAGTAGTAAATTTAGTAAAGTATTTTAAAACATTAGATTTTGAAGATAAACTAAGATTAAGCATAGATATGCTTGAAAGTTATCATATAAAAGTAAAAAATGATAAAATATTAGAAATTTTAAAAAAATTATTGTGTTCAGTTGATGAAAGTTATAGCAAAACAAAGTTTTTAAATCTTCTTAACTATAAGCATTTACTTATGACATCAGCACAAGTAATGGAACTAACTGAAAAAGAGCAGAATATTTTTGTATTTGAAGTATTATATAATATTTACAGTATTTTGAAGAACAAAAATTTGTAAATTTTTACATTGTTCGCTTGTTTTTTAGTAAAATATGTTATATAGTATTTATCATAGGAAATGAATATAAAGCAGATGTGTGTTGCCACTAAACTTCATAGTTTCTAACTATGAGAAAGTGAGGTGGTGTTTATGGTAGAATTTTTACTATTCCTAATTATAGGATTTATGATATCAATAACTATAAACGTAGCCTTATTGACAGTTATATACATACTTTGGACAAATAAGGAATAAATAAAGACACTACATTTTGCTTTGGACGGCAATGTAGTGTCTTAACATTAATATATGTGACAACACATTTCTATGTTTCATTTCCTATATTTATTATACACACATAATTTAGATTTGTCAATTTTAATTGAAAAAAATTTTTTAAAAGCAAAATATTATAAAATCCTTTAAATTAAAGAAAGTTTATGCTATTATTATGTAGAAAAAAGATAAATTGGAGAGAAAAATGGGACAAGAAAAAATGACAAAATTTAATAAGATATTTCCTTGGTATGCTGGTCTATCAGGTGATTTATTATTTTGGGTAGCAATAGACACCTTGTTTTTAACAGTTGTAAAAAACTTTAATGCATTACAGATAGTTTCTTTAACTACAGTATCATTAATAACTTGCATAGCATTACAAGTACCACTATTAAAAATTATTAAGAAAATAGGAAATACAAATTCGGTAAGATTAGGCTCAATGTTATTGTTAGTATCTAGTCTATTGTTAACATTTGGGCAAAATTATATAGTTGTAGCTTTAGGAAAGGTTATTTATGAAATTGCATTTACCTTTCAAAATATGGCAAATGCAGTATTAAAAAATAATCTTGAATTACAAAATAAGAATAATGAATATATAAAGGTTAAGACAAAATCTAATACTATATATGCAACAGTAACAATGATTATCTCATTCATTGCAAGTTTAATGTTTAACTTAAATAATTATTTACCAATGTATGGATGCATTACCTTTTGCTTAATATGTTTTATATTATCATTTTATATAGTTGATTATTCTAAATACAATAAGATTAAGGAAGAAACTAAAATAAAATCTAAAACAAAAATAAATTATACTAGGTTAATTATAGTATTGATTGTTTCTTATGGTCTCTTCTATCCTATTGTAAACTCTGGACAATCAAATGGAAAACTATTTATACAACAAGAATTACTTTTAAACTTTGATGTGGAGAAAACAGCTTTAATAATAGGTGTTATATTATGTATTTCTCGTATAGTAAGAGTTGTTTCTAATATAGCATTTAATAAGATACATAGCAAATATAAAGAAAAAGTAGGAGTGATTTTGCCAATATTATTGAGTTTATCTGTTGTTTTAATGATACTTGGTTCGCTTATTAGAAATTCTATAATGTTAAAATTTGGTATTATGAGTTTAGGGTATATAATTATCTTATTTATCAGAGATCCATTTAAAGTATATATGCAAGATTTAGCATTAAGAAAGGTCGGAAAAGAAGGGCAACAATCATTATTAACGCTAATGGAATTGTCAAGAAAAATTGGAAGAGCAATAATGAGTTTAAGTTTTACAATGATTTTAGTAAATAATCCTATGATTACAGTAATAGCAATATTATTTATATTATCAATTATAGAAATATTAGTTAGTATAAAATTATATAAATTAGTTGTAAATGGAAAGGAAGTAAAAAGTGGAGAAAGCAGTAATAGGAATTGTGAGCAAACATTATGCTAACTACAAAATATGTAAAATAGAAAGGTAAGAATAAATTATGAAAAATATATTAATTATGGGAATAGGAAGAGCAGGAAAAACAACTTTGAGTAAGATGATAAAAGATAAATATAATAATTACAATTTAATACATAGTGATGCTCTAAAATGGGCAATGATTAGAGCAAAAAACGAAGAACAATATTACAGAAAAAACGTAGATAAACAAAAAGAATTTGAACATGGAGAGTATTTTCAAAGAACTCTTTTAGAATTGTATAATTCACTAATTAAAAAAGATACAAAAGAATATGGATACATATTAGAAAGTGGTCAGCTACATCCGAAAATTGTTAAAGAAATGATAGATTTCGATAATACAATAGTGTTATGTTTAGGATTAGGAAAGTTTAAACCAGAAGATATGGTAAATCAATGCATTACATATGATACAGAAGAAAGTTGGACTTATGGTTTATCCAAAGACTATTTATTAGAACATGCACAAGATTGGTATAATTGTAATGAAATGTTGAAAATAGAATGTCCTAAATATGGAATAAAATATATTGATACTTCAAAAGATAGAAAAAAAGTATTGAGTGAAATTTTAGAAAATTTATTCAAATAAATTTCATTTTGGGAGTATACATTTTATAAAAAGTATGCTAAAATGTGTATACAGTCGATAATCGGAAATGGTGCAAGTGTGGGAGTATGTTTTTTCGCAAATAACCACAGCTAAGGCACCAACGACGTATCTGTTCGAACTAAATTGAACAGAATTGATACAGAAATCAATCAGAAAATAAAATCTGGTTGATTTTTTTGTTGCTTAAAAACAATATTAAAATCATCCAAACGAAAGGATGGTGTTTGAAATGAAGATAATTAAGCAAGAACTAGAATTTGAGGAATGTCTAAAACAACGACT
>CANDSI010000198.1 GCA_947388575.1 uncultured Mycoplasma sp. | reverse complement strand
GAGCATTATCAATTTAAACATTATTTTTCTCCTTCCCAAAATAAATAATATTGGTGACAGACAAGAGCTAATCTTGTCTGCCATTTTTAATATAGTGTTTCCTTTAATTTGCCCTTCACTATATATACCTTACTTATCTCGGCAAAATTCTACCGTGATTTTAAAAATTTTTTAAAAAATTTTAAAATTCATAATTTTTTATTGCCTCAATTAGCTTTAAAATCAAGTATTGATAACGGTCTTCGCTTCCAAAAGAAAATTTCTTTAGTAGTCCCTTTTTTCTATTTATAATTTCTAACATAGCAAGTTCATCTCCAGCTTTTGCAAGTTTTCCTAATTCTAATAATGTCTTATTTTCCATCTTCCATATCCCCTTTCAAATATTCTTTCATCTTTTCCAAAGCCCTTACTTTAATTCTACGGACAGATTTTGAACAGATTTCAAGTATCTGTGCGGCATCTTCTTGTGATAGATCTTCAAAAAATAGTAAAAAAATAACCGACTGTTCTATTTCAGACAGTACGGTTATAGCATTATTTAATTCTAATTTATCATCGACAACACTAAAAAAATCGCTATCAAAAGTGCATGCAAAAGGGTGCAAAGTATCATCAATAGTAAATTGTTCTTTTCTGTTAGTATTTGCTTCTTTTTTGAAGTATCTTTTTGAAGACATTATTATTGTTTTGTTTATAAAACTCTCAAATCTCCTTTCCTCATTTTCTAATTCTTCGTTACTTTTTTTGAGCATAATGTGTTCCTCCTAAAAATCAAGATTTTTAGGTCGTATTTCCACTTCTATAAGAGGAACACAAATTTAGTTATAAACCTCCTTTCCTAAAAATATTATGTGCGCATCAATAATGTGCAAAGCATATGCAAACTCAATAAAAAAAAACAAGCTTAAATAATAATAAATAATCTGTATTTCTCTCATAAAGTATCCATAGACCTTACACATATAAGAGGACATTTAAGAAGTCAAAGGTTTCGTCTTATCTTTGTAATAAATTGTCTAAATTTGGTCTTTAAAATTATATTTTTTAAATTTCAATAAATTTTGATTTTATTTGTTCCTAAAAGGGTGTAAAAAATACCTGAATTATAATGTGTTATATTCTTACATGGCAATATAAAATATACCCATACAGGAACATGATTTATTAAGGAGGAAGAACAATGAAATATGACAAAATTTATGTGGAAGCTAGGATTCGCAAGATAAGAGAAGAAATGTACAATGAAACAAGGCAAGTGTTTGCTGAACGATGTTCATTATCAGAAAATCATTTGCGGTAAATTAGAACGAGGAGAACTACATATTAGCATTAACTCGTTAAATAAAATTTGCTTGAAAGCTGGAGTAAAAGCTGATTATATTTTATATGGAGTTAGTGAAAATAAACACTTAAGTATTAGAAAAACAATAGACAATTTTTTAGATAAGAGTTCTAATGAAGAATTAAAGATGTACTTTAAATTTATATCTATGATTAGAAGTTTTGTTAACACGAAAACTAAGGAAGAAAAGAATATATAACAAATTCCTTAGTTGTAAGATTAAATTTTATCATATTTTGTTGTTTCTTATTATATTTTATAAGGCTGTCTAACTTTTAGATTGCCTTTTTAATTGCTTTTAGGCTCTATTGCAAGATACAAAAATTTTTGATATAATCATTTCAAATAATTTGGTTATATATATGGAGGAGCAAAATGAGTACTAGAGTAGATTACAGTAAAATTATTAAATACTTAGAAGATTCCGAAAAAGACATCGTTGAAATAACTCAAAAAATGGCAAAGAAAGTAGCAAATGGTGAATTACCTAAAAGTATTTTTAATGATAAATATATAGCTAATGGAAGCAATGAATTGGCAAGATATATTTTAGAAAAAAAATATGATTTTGAAGTTATAGAGCCTAAAATAATTATAAGGAAGAAAAGTGCATAATTATAAGATAGGAAGATAATTTCCTATCTTTATTTTTTTATAAAAGAAGAAAAAATAATTTATAAATACTTGTTATAAATAAAAAAAGAACTAGTGCAAATCATACTAATTCCTTTAATTCTTAATCATATTATTGATTAAAATTTCCATTAAATTTTTATCTCTATTAGATAACTTATTTATTTTAAAAGTTAAGTCTTCATCATGATTTTGCTTGTTTTCAAATAAATCATATAAAATATTATTAGGGGTTGTATCTAAGGCAATACAAAGTTTTATTAAAGTAGAAACACTTCCGATCATTCGACCAGATTCTATTTCTTTTAATAGTTGTGTGGAAATATTACTCTTTTCTGACAATTCGTCTTGAGTTAGGTTTAAGGCTAACCTAGATTTTCTCACATTTGTACTTAATGCCATTTTAATCATTTTATCGTCTAAATCCATATCACACCACCTTTACGCATAAAAAATATAACATTTTTTGAGTTTTTCTTGAAGTAAGTTACAATGTATGCTATGGTTATTGTGAATGGCTTTAGTGATGGATATATAATAAAAAACAAGTTTTGATAATTAAAACTTGTTTCTAATCATCTTCTAAGTTTTGGAATAGCTCGCTATCGTAAAATTCACTTAATGTTATTTTTAGTGTTCTGCATAATCTTAAAATTAATAATGAGCCAGGATTTTTTGTTGTACCATCAGTTAAATCATATACTGTTGACTGCGAAACGCCTGCGTCATTACATAGCTTATTTATAGAGCGAATATTATGAGAATCACAAAGTTGTTCAATTCTTTTATATGTCGCTTGGCTTAAAAACATAAAAATCACCATTTAAAATTATAGCAAAAGCGAATGTCAAAAACTTACCGGATTACAGGAAAAAGAAAGGAGTGAAAATTATGAACAAAGGACTAAAGATCATATGTATTGCAATGATTACATTATCTATTGCTATCATAATTACAACAACTGTTGTATATGTAGTATCAAAATCACATGTAGAACTATTAGGAAGCTGGATCTTGACGGAAACACCTGTTGAGAATGTAAAAACAGTAGCTGTGTTTTATTTTTATGGATATGACAACTTTAAGTATGATTATTATATAAATTTAGATCATACAGGAAATGAGAAATCAAGTGAAGCAAGAGGAAAATATACTATTGACAAAAAGAATAAGAAGATTAAATTACATTTTGAAAATGGTAACACAACAGAGATTGCCTATACTAAAAACAATAAAATGCAACTTGTTTCAGAGACACAAGAAGAATATACTTTCGTAAGCAACGAGACATCAAAAGCACTAGAAGAAGTTTTCGCAATGAGAAATAGTTTTCTAAATTGATAATAAATAAGGCCTAGTTAGATAAAAACTAGGCTTTATATTTATGTACGACAGGCATGTCGTTTAACTAATCGGTGAAAGTCCGTAGTGGAGGT
>CANDSI010000197.1 GCA_947388575.1 uncultured Mycoplasma sp. | reverse complement strand
AAGATTTAAAAAGAATATTAATATTATGGTTAAAAAAATATGGTTTTCCTTATTATAATCCAACTTTATCTTCAAATACTAACGAAGAATTAATACCATGTAATATTTTAATTACAAGTAGTGTTTTTAATTATATGTATTATTCTTTATATACTGAATGGGAAACTACTGATAAAAAAATTTTAGATATTTTTGGTTTTGATACTACAAAACCTTTTAGAGAAAATCGTAATAGTATTATTAATATAAAAAATGATTTAGATTATTTTAATAATCAAGTAAGCTCTAAAATACAAGGTTTTTACTGTAGCTACTATGAAGAAGATAGTTTTAAAGGAAGTGATAATTATTTTAACTATTCAACTGATGATGGAGATTTAAAGGAAACCATTTTTAACAATCTTTGTATTGCTATGAATAAAATAGTAAAAGAAAAAACAAAAAAATTTATTGCTAATAAAAAACTTAAAAATTGTTCTATTTGTGGAAAATCATTTGAACCTGGAAAATATAGGGTATTTTGTTCTGATGAGTGTAAAAGAAAAAAAGAAGCTTTAAAAAAACGAAAACAACGACAACAAAAAAAGAAAAAGATTGAATAATTTTTTCTTTTTCTTCTTTAATCTTTGTATTGATTGTATGTTATTCTCTCAACAACTTGAAACTTAGAACTTTAATTCATTTTTTGGATAAACAACTTCTTTTAATTCATTAATTAATTTTAAAATAATATCTTCAAACTCTTTTATAATAACCATATTTCCCATTTAAAGCCTCTAACGTATTTAAAAAAATGAATTCTCCCTCATTAAGCTCATATTTTATAATATTGCTATCAAGATTGATAATCCTTAATAGTTCTTTTTTATATTCTTCATAACCTAGAGGAGACCTACTAAGCATTTGACTATCACTTAAATCATGAATACGATTAATAAATTTGATTACCTTTTGTACTTCTTCTGTATTCTTTACCATAAAAAATCACTTCCTTATATATAAAATAAGAATACTTTGTATAAAAAAAACGAGCCGTAAAGAAAAATAGGTTTTGAAACCTATTTACCATCTTCCTGTTCTAATAAATTCTCCATATATTTTTCGTACTTTAACTTCAAGTCATCATCATAAATTGTAAAATTATTCTTTTCTCTAAATGACTTTAAAGCTTTTGAGTAGAGAGTTTGATCTTCGTTTAATCGCTCTCTTACCATGTCTTCTAGAACCTTATCTTTTACTTCCTCATACTTCGTATCACTGTAATCATTTTCTTCACTATAAAAGGGATGGTTTCGATCAAAATAATCTTTAAGTTCATCTTCATTTATAATTTTCTTTACATAATTTTCAGTTATTAAACGATAATATTCATTTAATATCCATGCATCTTTTAGTTCATCTAAATTATCATATCCGTAGATACTCAAGTATTCTAAAAACTTTTTCTCTTTATCTACATCGCCATCAAGAGTTTCCTTATATTGTTTTTCTATATTTTTAACATAATTTTCTGCCTCTTCTTCAAACTCTTTAACTTTATTAGAATACAAAAATTCAATGGCTTTTTTATCCGATAAATATATTAAAGCTTCAATATCTTTTCGTCTAGTATTATTTGTTATCTCTTGCAATTCTATGCGATTAATATTTATATTTAAACTTTTATAACTACCCACAATTTTATTATCACTTTTAACTAAAAGAAATACCATTATTCCAATTAATATAATTAATACTATAATAGCACCAATAAATATCAAATTATTTTTTCTCTTACTTGTATTATCTAATGGACAACCACAATTACTACAAACAGGTTGTACACTTTTACCACATTCACTACATACTATTAAATTCATATAAAATACCTCAACTTAATTACTTTTAAAATAAACAGCACTATTCACATAATCGTATTTACCATTAGTAATAGTGAATTATAGGTATCATCTTCAAATTTTATTTTCATTTCTTGATTTTCAGTTTGAAATACATAATTATATTGTGGGGTGTTTAATCCTGGTGTATTTACTGTTGTACTAAATGTTCCTTTATAATTAATTACAAAATCTAAATCACTTATTTTTTCATAGGTACAATCGCCATCAGTGTAATTAACAAATAAATAAAGACCACCTGTTGGAACTGTTTTAGCAAATTCTTTAAAACTAATTTCACAATAATTATTTCTATATAAGTTTAAATAAGCAGTTCTATTATCAGCTTTGAGTAAACTATAATCTTTAAAGTATGGTTCTGTTGTAATTTTTAAATCGATTTTTTTATCTCCTTTTAAAACAATTTCTTCCTTATTATCATCAATTAATTTTAATTCTTTAAGTTTTGGGTCAAAGGTCAAATCATATTCAAATTTAGAATCTTTTAAATGTCTGCCACTAACAGAAGTAGAGATTTTTAAACTATTTTTTTCTTTGTCTAGAGAGACAAAACAATTTTCCTCTTCAACTTGAGGAGTTTTATCAATATAATCGCTATATAACATGCAATTTCCTGAACTATAATAATCACTCGAATTAACATCTTTAAAATTAAAATTAATTTGTACTTTATTTTTATCATTACTAATCCAAGTATACCGTGATAATATTTCTTCAACATTTACTTTTTCTATTTTATCCGTTTTATTAAATAAAATAACAATTACAATAGCTACAACAAATACTACTAACGAAACACCGCACAAAACTATTTTTTTATTAATAAACCATTTACAATTTATTTTTTTATTAAAACTCTCGCTATTTTTTAATTTTACTGCATTTTCAAACTTCTTGGTTGTATTTCCACAATGAACACATTTACTCGATTTATCACTTATTTCTTTCCCGCATTTAGAACATTTTATTAAAGCCATATAAAATTTAACCTCCTCTTTTTTTCAATTATTTAAATATTTTCTATTGCCTATACCATATATACCTAAACACATATATTTGATCATACAAATAATTTTCTTTACTAATAGTAAAATCATCACAATTAAGACCATATTCATTACAAACAGTAATTTTACCAACCCCTGACCCATTAGAATTTATTGTAAACTCGCACTTATTCTTTAACACTTTTCCATTAAAAGTTACTTTGCAACTATTTGTTCCTATTTCTAAAGCATACCCATCCGTTGTTTTCCAAGTTGTATTCATATACGCAGTTGGTCCTTTTTTCTCTTTTTCGTCCTCATAAGAACAACCTGCCACCCCTACAATCATAAAGATACACAACAACATAATTAAAGTTTTTTTCATTTTCACACCTCTTTCTTTATAATTATATCATATTTTTTTGATTTTGTACTACAATTTGTGTAACTTACAAAAAGTAATACATAATTTTATAATTTAGTTATAGAAGTGATACTAATATTAGGAGGTGCAACAATGGAAAAAT
>CANDSI010000196.1 GCA_947388575.1 uncultured Mycoplasma sp. | reverse complement strand
TTTTAATTCACTTATTATTTTGTCACTTACAACATCTAATTTAATAACACTAAAATATGAACCTAAAACCTTTATGATGGCAAATATAATTAATCCTATTATTATTAATAAGAAATGATCATAATTTCCTTCTTTAGTTATTCGATCTACAATAAATCCAATTATTATTGGAATAACAAAACCTATACTATCAAAAAATATTAAAAAGATATTTGATAACATGTAAGGTAATTTATACTTTTTATTAATATTTAATATCCACTTCATATCATCACCATTATAATTATATCTTAAGAAACGGAATAAGGCAAAAGAAATTTTTATTAATAAAAAAAGTTTATACATAACGCACTTTGGAATTAACACTATTTTAAACAAAATTAAAAAAATGAGTAATTATTCCTCATTTAATTCGAAATTTAATAATTCTTTAACAATGCTTTTATATAAATCTTGCTCATGTTTTATAGTATCAATTAAAAACATTTTATCTTCTTTATAATTTTTTAAACCTCTCATATAATATGGTTTATCGCTATCAAGAACTATAAAAGGTATTATATTATTCTTTAAACATTCTTTAAACATTATCATACGTCCAACTCTACCATTACCATCGCCGAAAGGATGGATACATTCAAAACGATAATGGAATTCAATAATATCTTCGATAGTAACATTAGGTAAATTATTATATTCAGAAAGTAGTAAATCTAAATCTTTTTCAACTTCATCTGGTGCAGAAGTATTTATAACATTTATTAAACCAATCTTATTAGGAACAATTTTAAAACCTCCAACATTATATCTAGGATTTTCCTCATCAGTGGTATTTCTTTTTAAAATTTTATTCATATTTATTATAATTTCTTTAGATAATGGAATATCAATAATATCTAAACAATAATCAAAAAGTCTAAAATGATTTTTCATTTCAGTTAAATCATCTAATTTAACTATATCGTCACTTTTTGGGATATATGAATTAGTTTCAAATATTTCTTCTGTTTCATTTTCTGTTAATTTACTACCTTCTATTTTATTTGAATTATAAGCAAAATTAACTTGAGAATAATGATAGATATTTCCTTTAAACTTGGACTTTTTTTGTTCTATTAACTCTAATTTTAATTTATTAAGTAACATATAAATACCTCCTATTTCTTTTTATTAAACTAATTATAGCATAAATAATAAACGGATATCAAATTTATTAGTTATATTTTTAAAGCATTTATCATAGTTTTAATTAGAAAGTTTGAAAGATGGTGAAATTTTGGAAAAAAAAGAGATTATTGAATCTATTGCCAAAAGAGGAAATGGGAGTATTTATTTAGGAGTTGTAGGTGCGGTTAGAACTGGTAAATCTACTTTTATTAAAAGATTTATCGAAAACTTAGTTGTTCCTAATATCACCGATGAGTATGAAAAAAAACATTGTCTAGATGAAATCCCTCAAAGTGCACAAGGAAAAACTATTATGACTACAGAACCTAAATTTGTTCCTTCTAATGGTGCAGAAGTTACTGTTAATGAATTTAAAACTAACATCAAATTAGTTGATTGTGTTGGTTTTGTTATTCCAGGTTCTAGTGGCTATGAAGATGAAGATGGAAATCCTAGAATGGTTAAAACTCCTTGGTTTGAAGATTCTATTCCTTTTATAGAAGCCGCTGAAATTGGGACAGAAAAAGTAATTAGAGATCATGCAACTATCGGTATTGTTGTAACTAGTGATGGTTCTTTTGGAGAAATTCCACGTAATAGTTATTTGGATGCTGAGAATAAAGTTATATCAGAATTAAAAGAAATTGGTAAACCATTTATCGTTATCTTAAATAGTGTGCATCCTACAAACACAGAAACAGTTCGTATAGCTAAAGATTTAGAAGCAACATATGATGTTCCTGTTCTTCCTATAAGCGCTGAAAAAATGAATGAAATGGAAATAATGGAAATTCTAAAAAAAGCTTTATATGAATTCCCTGTCTTAGATATTCAAGTTAAAATTCCAGCTTGGATTGATGCTCTTCCTAAAACACATGATATTAAACAACATTATTTAGATAAAATTAAAGAAAGTGTTATAAGTGTTGAAAAAATTAAAGATATCGATTTTATTCTAAATCATTTTGAAGATAGTGAATATATTTCTAAATCTTATATAAGTGAACTTGATGCTGCGACTGGTACTGTTACTATTAATTTAGAATCCAGAGAGGAACTTTATAATGAAGTATTAGCAAGTATCATGGGAGACTCTGCTACTTCGAAAGCTGGACTTATAAAAATATTTACGACTTATAAAGAATCTAAAGAAGAAATGGACTCAATTAAATCAGCACTTAAAGTAGCAAGAAATTCTGGTTATGGTATTGTATATCCAACTATTAAAGATATGAAATTAGAAACTCCTGAAATAGTTAAACAAGGTACTAGATATGGTGTTAAATTAAAAGCTACTGCTTCTTCAGTTCATTTAATGAAAGTTGAAGTACAATCTACCTTTGAACCTATTATCGGTAGTGAACAACAATCTAAAGAATTAATTAATTATTTAATGAAAGATTATGAAAAAGATCCTAATTCTATTTGGCAAAGTGAAATATTTGGTAGAAGTCTAGAAAATATAGTTCAAGAAGGTATTCAAGCAAAACTTTCTATGATGCCAGATGCTACTAGATATAAACTTAGTCAAACAGTTACAAAAATAGTTAATAAAGGTGCTAATAATTTAATTGCTATTGTATTATAAAAGAACATCTCGCGATGTTCCTTTTTTATTTATCAAAATATAGAAAGCACTCAGTATTTCCTCGATCTATATTACTTAATTCTAAACCCCATTCTTCATTATTCCATCCAATAACAGTATTACCATTACATACACTCATATTAGTATTAAAGGTATAGCCACTATCTTTACTTGGAATATTATCTCCTTTTATATAATTACCATCATCATTTTTTATGTATACAGCTAAATCTCTATTATCAAAAGTATCTTTATATTCTTTATTTTTAGAAAAATAACTAATACATAATCCTGAAACTAATATTAATCCACTTATACATATTATTCTTTTCTTCATTTATATTTTTCACCTCTTTTATTTAGCTTTATTCAAAATATCCTACTATTGAACTACATATGGATTTGATTGTGTTCCATTACCTCCTGTTGCGAACAATGTACCAGCTTTCAGATTTATTACTGGGCGCAAACCAGAAGCAGTGCTGTCCACGTACCAGCAGTGGAGCCAGCCATTGCGATTCACAGAGAACACGCGAGCAACACTGCCATTCCAGTCAATCGGAGACATGGTCCAGTAGTGATTACCATTGTATAGGTAGTAAGAACTATTTGCTGTTCCCCATTTTCCTCCTGCCATTACTACTTCATCTGCTGTTATTAATCCTACCTTTAATGTATATACATCGCCAGAGTTACAACTTAATGTCGGTG